>CAYHAT010000163.1:0-7736 GCA_964354675.1 uncultured Actinomycetota bacterium
GGGTTCGACACCTGGGTGTGCATCTCCAACCCCCAGGACTCCCCGGCCAGCGTGGAGGTCAGCTATCTCCTGGGAGTCGGCCAGGGGGGCAATCGCACCGACACCATCAGCCTGGGCCCGCGCAGCAGGTTCACCCTGCGTGTAAACGACGCCGTGCCCCCGGAGTGCGATGTATCCCTGCGCGTTTCCTCGGACGCGCCGGTGGTGGCAGAGCGGCCCGTCTATTTCTGTTACCGCGGCGCCTGGGACGGCGGCCATGACGCGCTCGGCTCCGACCATGCTTCCAGAAACTGGTATTTCGCCGAGGGCACCACCCGCGCCGGTTTCGAGGAGTGGGTGTGCCTGCTCAACCCGGGGACGAGCGAGGCCCAGGCCACCCTGATCTTCATGTCCGGGGGCGGCGAGCTGCGCCGCCTGGATGTCACCGTGCCGGCCGAGCGCCGGCACACGGTTTTCGTGAACGATGTGGTAGGGCCGGACGTGGATGTCTCCTGCGAGGTCTCCTCCCAGGAACCGCTGGTGGCCGAGCGACCCATGTACTTCTCTTATAACGGGAGAGACCGCGGGGGGCACATCTGCGCCGGCTGTACGGTACCGCTCAGCGAGGCCCTCTTCGCGGAGGGATGCACCCGCAGCGGGTTCGACGAATATATATGCATCCTCAATCCCAACCCCGGGACCGCCACCATCCAGGCCTCCTTCATGGATGCCGCCGGGGCGGTGATCCCGGGGGCCTATGGCCTGGGGGGGCGCAGCCGCCTCACGCTCAACGTGCGGGACATCGTGGGCCCGGATAAGGATGTCTCGGTGCGCCTGGTTTCCGATCTCCCCCTGGTGGTGGAACGTCCCATGTACTTCTCTTACCGCTGCGCGACCCCGGTGACGCTGGCGGCGGTGGGCGACGTCAACCTGGACCTGGACCAGTTCGACCAGGGATACGCATACGGTTATCCCTGGACGGGCGTGGCGAGCCTGCTCCAGGCCGCCGACCTGTCCTTCGGCAACCTGGAATGCACCGTCTCATACCGCGGCAGCCCGGTGCCGGGAAAGGCCTTCACCTTCCGGGGAAGCCCGGGCGCCCTCCCCGCCGTGCGCGAGGCGGGAATAGACGTGGTCTCGCATGCCAACAACCACGCCCGCGATTTCGGGACCGACGCTATCATGGATTCCTTCTTCTTCCTGGACGCCAACGCTATCGGCCGTTGCGGTTCCGGTGCCGACTACGCGGCGGCGCACACCCCCGCCTTCCTCAACGCCAACGGGTTGCGCGTGGCCTTTCTCGCCTACAACGACGTGGACTGGCCGGGGTGGACTGCGGGGCCGGGATACCCGGGGGTGGCCGGCGCAGCGCACGCGGCGGGGATGGCCGCAGACATCGCCGCGGCCAAGGCGCAGGCGGACCTGGTGGTGGTCTCTTTCCACTGGGGGACCGAGCGGGAGTACGTTGCCAACGAGCGCCAGCGCGAGTTGGCCCACCTCGCGGTAAACTGCGGGGCCGACCTCATCCTCGGCCATCACCCCCACGTGATACAGGGTTTCGAGATATATAACGGGAAGCTCATCGTCTATTCCCTGGGGAACTTCGTCTTCAACCCGGGCGCCCCGCAGTGCAATTACACCATCCTCGCCCACATCACCATGGATGCCGGGGGTTTCCGCCGCGCCGTCATCTACCCCGCCCTTATCGGGGGCGGCAGGCCGGCGATCATGACCGGCACCGAGGCGACTGTCTGGCTGCGGCAGGTGGCGGGGCTTTCGGCGGCCATGGGCACCCCCTTCACCGTAGACGGCGAGACCGCCACCATCCCCTAGAACTTGCCGTGTTTGCCTTCCCCCTGCGTGAAGCGCCCCGCGCCCGAGACGGACTCGCCGCTCTCGAGCGTCTTTATGCCCAATCGGTACTCGAGCTCCAGGCCCGCGTCGAAAGGCTGGCCGATGCCGCGGTAGAGCGCTTCGCGATCGTTGCGCATGCAGGCCTGGGGGAACTCTGACAACTGCGCGGCCAGCTGTTCCGCTGCCTCCCTGCCCTTGCCCTTCTCCACCACGCGGTTGACCAGCCCCATGGCCAGTGCTTCCTGCGCCCCCACCGGGCGGCCGGTGAGCATCAAGTCCAGGGCGTGGCTCATGCCGATGAGGCGGGGCAGCCGCTGCGTGCCGCCGTCGATGAGCGGGACCCCGAAGCGCCGCTCGAAGATGCCCAGCACGGCATCCTCCTCCGCCACGCGCAGGTCGCACCATACCGCCAGCTCCAGCCCGCCCGCCACGCAGTAACCGGATATGGCGGCTATCGCCGGCTTGGAGAGCAGCATGCGGGTGGGTCCCAGGGGGCCGTCCGCGGTCATGTCCTCGTTGAGCCGCAGGGCTTCCTGCAACGGGTCCGCCGCCAGCGCCTTGAGGTCCGCACCGGCGCAGAAGGTTCCATGCGCTCCCCACAACACTGCCGCGCACACCGATTCGTCGGCCTCGAAGGCACGGAAAGCCTCGGCGAGCTGTTTTGAGGTCTCGTAATCGATGGCGTTCTTCACTTCGGGCCGGTTGATGATCACCGTATAGACTTTGCCGCTTTTTTCCACTTCCACCTGCATGCCCTGAACCTCCTTGCCTTCTCCAGCAACGCCCGCACAACGATATTTTATATGGCTGCGTTCACATTGTAACGGCTGGGAATGGAGATCCCATTCTCAGTTCATCGCATCCTACTAAGAGTCGCTGCCTTACTAATGCTTTCATGGTCACTCTAGACCGCTGCGAGGCGGGAGGGAAAGGCCGGCGCACAAAAAGACGAAGGGCGGGGGGGCCCGCCCTTCGCTTTATGCTCGTATAAACGAGCGGGCACGCTTGTATGTTATGCGGTCGCGCCCACGACCGCCCGCTCGGCCTCGATGGCCCGGGCGACGACCTCCTCGATGGGGAGGTCCTGGAGGGACTCTACCCCCATGATCCTCTTGCAGAGCATCGGGCCGATCCCGAACTTGCTGAGGTTGAGCCCCATCAAGGCGGCCCATATGGCCATGCCCGGACCCCAACCGAAGCGCCTCACGAGCACCGTGGACAGGATGGCCCCGCCCAGGGCGCCACCGAAGATGGCGACGTTGAACTCGCTCATCTTCTTGATCGCTTCCGGCACCCTGTCCAGCAGCTCCCGCTGCTCCATACCCTTCTCCATATCCTGTCCCTTCAGCATCCAATCGAGGAGCCAGTAGTACATGAGGGGCAGGAAGGCCCCGCCGTAGGCCAGCAATATCATCGCCACGTCCGAGGTGGCCCAGGGGACGATATTGCCCCAACGCCAGTCGTCGAAGGACTCGCGGTTCCTGGAGAAGAAGCGCTGGTATCCCTTGTTGTCCCAGCCGTTCACCAGGATGAAAAAGAACCCCAGGTAGGACAGGAGCGTATGCATGGAAGCCTGGTAATATTTCCCTTTCAGGAGCGCCTTGTAGGTGAGGTAGAACCCCAGGATCCCCTGGGTGACGTTGGTGGTGGAGAAGATGCCCACCAGCCACTGGGGGATGGTCTCGTACTTGCCCACCTGCATGGTCTCCCAACTGGGGTTGGACCAGAGCAGGACCGCTCCCGAGGGTACGAAGAGCAGGGACAGGAACAACAGGTTCTTGAGGAAATACTCGTTGTTGAAGGCGTCGCCATTAGCATCGAACCATGCCTTGACCGCCTGCTGCATGCCCCTGAGATCCTTGAGGTTGGCCTTGCCCGGTTTGAAACCGTTAGCCTGCAACTGCTTCACGATCTGCTGGAAATCGAGGTTGTTCTGCGAGTCCATCCCCGCCGGTATGACCTCCATCCCCTGCGCATCCTCGATCACCTCGGGCAGTACGGGCTGCTTTTTCCAGCCCAGCTTCCACCTTCTCAATTCGTTCTCGGCCTTCAGCTTCCTCAGCTGGCGGAAGGCCGCGAGCGCAAAGCTCGCTCCGATCCCGTAGGACCAGAACACATCCACCTGTACCATCCATCCCACCTCCTGTTTCAGGCCCGCTCACATATTGACCATCAACCGTATCCGGATGCGCCGCAATGGCGCGGCTCGCAGTCGTCCCCTCGCTCGCCTACTTGGTTATCCCGTCCAACATCAGGCTGATGACGGTCTCCTTCCATACCTGGAGCTCGCGGTCGGGATGCTCGGAGATCACCACCCGTTTGCACGCCTCGAAGAGGGCGGCGTTTATAGCCAGGGCGGTCTCCCTCACGTGCATATTCTCCCGCAGGTATCCCTTCTCTATGCCGTTTTTCAGGTACATCTCCGTGTACCTTCCGAAGATATCGAAGACCTCGAGTATTCTTTTCTGCATCTCGTCATCGTTGATGCCGAAGGCCTCGTAGAAGAGGACGCGGGAGATCTCCGGATTGGTTCTAAAGAGGCCAAAGAGCCCGTCGCCGATGGCTTCCAGCTGCTCCCTGTATTCGTCGAGAGTACGGGGCTCCCCGGGACTGATGTTCACCACGAGGTCCGCCGCCATGGCGATGATGTCTTCGACTACGTGGTTGAAAATATCCAGCTTGTTCTTGAAGTAGCGGTAAAAGGTGCCGTGTCCGATGTTCAGCTCCGCGGCGATGTCCTCGATCTTCGCGGCGTGATATCCCTTCTCCGAGAAGACCTTGAGCGCCGCCTCGAGTATCTCGTTACGCCTGCGGGTCGCCAGAGCTGATTCCATGCTTATCCCTAATAGAATGACACGTCATTCCAAACGATTAAGCTGAGATTATACCCATCCCCGCTGTTTGTCAACGGGCTGGTAACTTACAGCCCAGGGTGGGGTGCGATGAAGCAGTCTCCTGTCTTTATAGCCCTCTCGGACCGATCTCGAAACCGTAAGTGGCGAAAAGATTGCGGCCTGCCTGCTTGCATCTCCTGGGGTCAGGTCCGCCTACAACCCTAGGTGTCGTGCGAAGAAGTCGCCCTGGATCTTCACCACCTTCTCGAACCACTCGCCCACATAGACGTCGAAATGGCCTACGGGCAGGTGGACCAGGGTCACCTCCCGCATGCGCGAGGCGGCCTTCTCCACCGCCCGCGGGCTGATGAGGGTGTCCTCCTCCCCCATGATCACCAGTGCCGGGCATCTTACTTCCCTCGCCCGGGAGATGGGGCGGTAGAGCAGCAGTTCGATGACTGAGCGGGCAGGGCATTCGTTCTTCCACGTCGTATCCTCGGGGACTATGACCAGGTATCCCGGCTTGCACTCGGGCGAGTTCATGATGCCGAACACGTCGGGGTCGGATACCACTGGCACCAGATATGGTTCCCGCATCGTGCACGCCCTCGCCAGGTCCTTGGTGCCAGCCAGCGTGGCCTGCAGGGCGTGCCTGATCCCCGTATACAGGGCAGAGCTGATGCCGTCTACGAAGGGGACCTGCGCCGAGATCGCGGCGACGCCCGGGTCGCGCGAAGCGGTAACGATGACGTGACCGCCGCTGTAGGAGGAACCCCACAGGGCGATCCTCCCCGTATCGACATGCGGGAGCGACCGTACGTAGGCCAGGGCCGCTTTCCAGTCCTTCAGGTGCCGCCAGGGGTTCACCAGGTTGCGCGGCTCCCCCTCGCTGGCGCCGAAGTTGCGGTAATCGAAGAGGAAGACGGCCATACCCCGCGATGCGAACCTCTCCGCGTAGGCCGGCAGGCCGAAATCCCGCTGCGCCCCGAAACCGTGGGCCATGACCACGACGGGAGGACGCGACACGCCGCGCGGGCGGTACAGCCATCCTGAGCATTTCTTGCGCCGGCTCTTGAACACGTGGTCCTCTATCGCAAAGCCATCCTGCGATCTGCTCTCCCCCTGCATGGCTCCTCCCTTACATCTGATACCGCCCGACGATTGCTCAACCATTATATACGGCATCGACCTGCCGTTGTCCGGATCTCGCAGCACGCACAAAGGGCTCGAGCATTCTGTATAGAAAATGTAATGGGAGGATATAGATGACATGAAAAGAGGCATCTCTCTGTTCGGCAAGAGGATAAGGCTTGCGTACCTGCTCATCGCCGGCTTCCTGGCGCTGATCGCGATCTCCACCATCTTCGATGGGCCGCGGACCGTCTATGCCCATGCCATCATCATATGACTGGAATGCATAGGACTGGTCTAGCCCATGCGAGCCCGAAGGATAGCCCAGATCGCCGGCCTTCTCGCCCTTAACCCTTATTTCGGATACTTCAGCACGCGGGTCATCTACCAGGGTGGGCTCAAGTACGTATGCGCCCCGGGATTCAACTGCTACGCCTGTCCCCTCGCTGCCTTCTCCTGTCCCATCGGAAGCCTGCAGCATGGCTTCGCCCTTCTCTCCCTCAAGGTGAGGGAGTTCAAGCTCGCGCTGGGCGTTCTCCTCTACGTCCTGGCCTCCGTTGGCCTGGTGGGGGCTGTCCTGGGCAGGATCCCCTGCGGCTGGATCTGTCCCTTCGGTTTTCTACAGGAACTGCTCTACAAGATACCCCTACCAAAACTGCGGCTGCCCAGGCGTATCAACCTGGGCAGGTATTTCTTCCTCGTCGTGGTCGCGGCCCTCATCCCCTTCCTCACCGCGCAGAGCTGGTTCTCGCGCCTCTGCCCGGCAGGTGCGTTGGAGGGGGGCGTTTTCCTTAAAGCCGTACCTCCCGCCGCGGCCCTGCCGGAAACGGGTTGGTTCTTCTGGTTCAAGATGGCGATCCTGGGTGCGTTCCTTCTATGGATGATGGTCTCCAAACGGCCTTTCTGCCGTGCGGTCTGCCCCCTGGGCGCGATGTGGGGCATCTTCAATCACGTCAGTGTCTACCGCATGGCGGTGGACGATAGTAAATGCACCGCTTGCGGGGAATGCCGCGAGGTCTGCCCCGTCGATATCGATATCACGGAAGACCCCAACTCACCCGACTGCATCCGCTGCCTGGAATGTAAGAAGGAATGCCGCTATGGGGCCGTGTTCTCGGGATTCAAGCGCCCCGCTGAAGAACTCAGGGTGGGTAGAAAGGAAGAAGGAGCGCTTACCGGCTGATCACTCCTCGTAACGCATACCCCAACGCTGTTCTTCGCGTGCTTTCCTTGAGGGATACCCTCGTTTCCGTTGTGCGGCGAACCGCCATGCCTTTATACGCTTTGTGTTGCCGTGGGGTATTCCCTAAGAAGAAACGGCCTTGTCGATAGCCTCCTGCAGCTCGCTCTCCTCCGGCGTGCCGACGAAGGTCTCTACCTCTTTTCCTGCTGCATCGAGGATGATGATGGTGGGAGTAGCCTGCACCTTATACTTGGCGGGGGTTGAAGAATCCCTCGAAACGTCTATTTCCCGGAAGGCGATGACGTCTTCCTTTCCTTTCACCAGGCTCTGCACGAGAGCTTTGGCCGGCCCGCACGGGCCTCAGCCGGGTTGGGTAAAGACAAGGGCTTGAGCCTTCCCGCCACCGCCGTCACCACCGTTCTCCTGCGAGGAATCCCCACCGCTTCCGCATCCCGCGATGCCCGCGATAGTAACGATGATAAGGACGATTAACAGAGCGAATACCGTCCTCTTCATGTTGCTTACTCCATCTCCTCCACAGACCCGCAAGTCTCGGGTCGGCTTTTCTGCATCGCTCATGCCAGCCGCGCCCCGCGACTATCCTCGACGCCAGCATCATCCGCTGCATACTTTACACCGGCTCCTACCTAAACGTAAGAGGCGCTGCCCATGCAGGCGGTTCCCCTCCGGCCCTATGTTAAGGTTCTTCTCCGAAAAGTGTGGGTAGTAGCATGATAATGGTAGCTACCCTTGGG
>CAYHAT010000164.1:0-7717 GCA_964354675.1 uncultured Actinomycetota bacterium
CAGAAAAAGAAATTGTTGGTACGTTTACGGACAAAGAAGGCAAAGAAACTGATATTGAAAAACCAAAAAAGATTCCTGAATCAAAACGTCCATTTGCCAAGGTTCGTGAAGCGCTAGAAGTTTTGCGAGAAGATTTAGATACAACTATTGCAGAACAGCGTGGGGATGTTAAGGAAGCTGAGTTACCGGTTGAAACTCAGAAGCGGGAAGAACCCGCACGTATTATTCGCGGTGATTCTAAAATTGAAAAGCTGGCTGATGAAATTAAAAGTATTGATGCCAGATTAGAAAAAACTCCGGAGCTAAGCCAGCCTGTCATTGAAAGTCTAAAAGACAATCTAAAAGATCTCAAACGTAAAGCTGCGTTACTCAACACTTTACTTAAAGTCCCCAAGCAAGATTTGGATCTGTATGAAGATGATCCTGTCCTTGGTGTGTTTATCAGAGAGCCTGAAGCTTTCCAAAAACTCGACGATGACGTTCGTCGTACTATTCCATCATACGAAAAGCAGTTGCAAGGCGAACTAGCTAAAGCAAAAGAACGCGCCAGCCTTGGGGAAATGAAAGCTAAGCGTCAAGCTGAGCAAGAGCAAGCAGTAAGAGAAGCTAAAGAAAAACGTGGACCTTCTGTAGAAGAAGTTTTAAGTAAAGAATTAGATTCTGCAAAGCAAACAATTTCTGATGCTCAAAGAGAAGCTAAATCTTTAGAAAACGATATTAAAAAAGGCAAAGTTGAAATTAATCAGCTTGAGAAAAATTTGCCTAAGAAACTGGCAGAAGTTAAAGAAACTCGTGCCTTAGCTAAGAAAGATAGAAATCCGCAGTTGCGTTTGAAGAAAGCAGATCGCTTAGCTGCCGAAGCTGAAAAAATGCGCCAGCAAATTAAGCAGATTAAAACTGGCTTCAAAGAAAAAGCTAAACGCATTGCAGAGTTGAAAAAGATTAACAAAGACTTAGCTGACTTTTTACGTAGTAATGGAATTCAAACTTCGTTTAAAGAAGATGGCGAAGCTGTACTGTCCCGAATAGAAGAAGCAGAAGAAAAAATTGGGCTTACTCCAAAACAGTACTCTGTCCTACGTAAAGCGCTTAATACGCGTATACAGCAAACCATAGATCGCTTAGCTACTTTAAAACCGGTGCGTGATGTTGCTGCAGCAACTCAAACAGGTCTTGGTTTACCCGGAGTTAGGGTTTCTACGCAGTACAAAGAAGTTGCTGTAATGCGTGAAAAAGAACTTGTTGAGGGTGAACTTAAAGCTAAGCAAGATATTTACGACGTAGAAATTGCCAAATTAGATGCTGACATAGCGCTGGCTAAAGAAGAAAACGAAGCTGCTAAAGCTGCTAACCAGCCAGTCCCAAATGATTTAAGGCTTCTAAACTTAGAGCGGGGTCGTAAAATTAAACTGCGTGACTTGGTTGCGCGCTATGAGTTTGTGTCTGTGCCTGTGCGCGAAACAACTAAGATCTTTGCTACTAAGCGAGATACAGATTCTGCCGCTGAAACACAAGTTCGTGTTCTCCAGCGTGAGCGTAAAGCCCAGCCTAAACCACCAATTGACGTAGCTCAGGAAGCGGTTGCGGAAGCTACAAAAATCTTTAAAGAGGCTGAGAAAGAACTACAAGCAGCCAAAGATACCCGAGATATTAAGGTAGCTAAAGCCAAAGTTCTAAGCGCTAAAGATGGTTTGATTAAAGCCATCATGGTTAAAAACCGCTTTGAAGCGGACATCAAAAAGCTAATGACTTTACCCAAGCAGACGCCTAAAGCCGTAGCTAAAGACATGAAGTTGCTTGACTTTGACGAAATGCAAGACGCTGAGGGGCTTAACGAAGCTATCAGTACTTACCGTAAAGAAAGCGATGATATTGATTGGCGTGTGGGTGGTGAGCAAACTGACATTGTTGATACGGTTGAAGCCACTAAGCGTTTAGAACAGATTCAAGCCAACGCCAAGAAACAAAACATTAAGTTTGACTTCTACCAGTCTATTGCTGACTTACCGCAAAACATCCTTGAAAAGCTAACCGCTCAGGGTATGGATATTTATGCGGACAAAATTCGAGGCGGCGTCTTACCTGACGGCACTGTGTTTGTTGTTATAAATAATCACAACAACATGGTGGACTTAGAAAAGACTATAGCCCACGAATTTACTGGTCACTACACGTTCAATGGTTTGCTTGGCCCCGAAGGTATGCGTGGTTTGTTTAATCGGGTAAAGAAAACTTTTGGTACGGTTGATGCTCTGGCTAAAAAACTTGGCGTTACAGATGAAGCCACGGCAGCGTACCAGCAGTCCATGGCTTACTACGATCTTGATGTTCAGGAAGGAAAGAAGACTTTAGCCGAAGCCAAAGACTTGGCTAATATTAAAGCACTGAGTGAGATTGTTGCGTACACCATGGAAAAGCGTGTTGACGCCAGCTTCTTGCAAAAAGCAAACATGTGGCTAAAAGAACTAGTGGGTGCTTTCCGTGCGTGGGCTAGAAAGATGGGTCTCACCATGTTGGCAGACCCAAGTAAGATTACTACCTCTGACTTGTTCTATTTAATGAAACAAGCCGACACGGCGTTTAAAGAAGGGCGCGCTGTTTCATACCGTACGGAAGATGGTTCGATTGCTCTAGCCTCTGGCAAGCCCAAGGCTGCTTCTGGTTTTGATGGCTTCAAAGGCCCAGATATTATTGCCAAGCAGCAGTCGTTCATTGACAAAGTTAAAGCAAACGGTCTAGGTCTTAACTTCCGAGTTCAGTTTGTAGATCAACGTGCTGCATTTGAAGAAGCTATTAAGCGGGCAAAAATTGCCAAGACTCCTGAAGGTAAGCCGTTGGTTGACGATGTAGTTGCAGGTAACGCGCTTTACTTTATCCGTATGGCTGACCAGCGTAACAACATCGTTGCTCAGACTGTAACCAAAGGTACGTTCTCGTTAGTAGATTTGCCGGGAGCCAAAGGCGATACGCAAAAAGCGTTGCGCAGCACTGGCGTAAGTTTGAAGAGCGTATTTGAACCGCTTAAAGAAGCTGGAATCGGTAACGAAGCTTTTACCACAAACGCACTATCAAAATATCTTATAGCCTACCGTGTGCTGACTGGTGGGCGCGGCGCTGACGTTGTAGATATTAAAGGGCGTGTGACGGATGCAGACCTGCGCCGTTGGTTTGACGAAGGCAATAAGATCCCTCAGTTTGTAGAAGTTCGTAAGCGCTACAACGAGTACAACAAAGGCTTAATTAATTTCTTAGTTCAGACGGGCGCTATCTCAAAAGAACTTGGGGCAAAGCTAACCAAGCTTGAAAACTATGTGCCCTTGTACCGTAAGATGGCTGGAGATGAGGTTGGCTTAATCATTGGCGACGAAAAGCCAATTCGTATTGGCGACCTTAAGAATCAGCCCTACCTAAAAGAACTTGTTGGCGGCGAAGAACTTATTGTTGACGTGTTTGCAAGTTCTTTGCGTAATACCCAGTTGCTTACCGATATGGCCTTGAAGAATCTGGCAACGCGGAATGCGGCTTTTACTCTGCAGCAAATGGGTATTGCCAACATACATGCCAGAAAAGGTCCAGCAAGCCCTAACGTTTTGCGCTTCAAGATTGATGGTGATGATCGGTTTGCCGAAGTTGATCCACAGAAAAACGAAGATGTGTTTGATGGCATCCCGGTAGATTTATTGGTTGGCGGTCTGGAAGGCATTAAAGTTACGGTGCCGTTTGTAATCCGGGCGATGGCATATCCGACCAATCTACTCAAGAAAATGATTACGCTTGACCCACGTTATGCTGTGCGTCAAGTATTCCGTGAGTCGCTATCTTCCTATGGTACGTCTGGCGCTGATGTTAAGCCGTTGTTTAGTGCTATGAAGAACCTTGTTTCTGTTTACCGTGAGAAGAATGTTACGGCTGAGCAGCTACAAAGAGCCGGTGTACTTAGCGGTAACGTAATTAGCGGTATGCCAGAAGAAGTTTCAAAGCGGTTGTCTGGTATTGCTTACGGTAAAGGTAAGGCTGGTAAGGTTATCGAAGCGTTGGAAAACTTTGCAATGGCTGGTGAAACGGCTACCAAAGTTTCCCTGTATGAATCCTTTATCCGCCAAGGACTGTCACAGCGCGATGCTGAGTTCGCCACCATGGAAGCAGCCAACATGACACGGCGGGGGTTGTCACCCAGTGCGTACTACGCAAACATGTTGATCCCGTTCTTCAATGCTGGTATCCAAGGTATTGACATTCTGTACCGCGCATTTACTAACCAGATGCCGTATGCGGAAAAGCTTAAAGTCCAGCGTAAGCTGCTGATACGCGGCGCTTTGCTTGCCGGTACTACCATGGCGTACGCCTTAATGATGGAAGATGACGAAGCGTACAAGAACGCCCCGCCTGAACAGCGTTACGGCAACTGGTTTGTACGAATACCCGGCGTTGATGAGCCGTTCCGTATACCAATCCCGTTTGAATTTGGTTTGATCTTTAAGGCGATCCCAGAAGGCATAACCAATGCCATGTTTACTGAGGAGAAGGGTAAAGATGTTGCTAAAGATTTGGCGATGCAGACTCTGCGTTCGTTGCCCGGAAACCTTACAGAAACCGGCGTACCGCTCCCAGCGGGTATCAAGCCAATCATAGAACTTGCGGCTAACAAGTCGTTCTTTACTGGGCGCGACATCGTCGACGGGCGCATGGAAGGTTTGGATAAACAATTCCAATACCGAGACAAGACGCCTGAACTGTTGAAGGCAATCGGTCCATTACTGCAGGGGGTTGGCCTTTCTCCTGCACAGGCTGAGCACTTGATTCGTGGCTACACAGCTTCTTTGGGGATTGGATTACTTAGTGTAGTTAGCCCGATACCGGGGGTAACTAAAGAGGCAGGCGCTGTTGAGAAGCGTGTATCAGACATACCAATCGTTGGGGGGTTGTTCCAGCCTAATGACGCAGGGCGTGTGATAGACGATGCGTATGAAAGCATGAAAGAAATTAACCGACGCTCGCAAAGCTTTAAGCAGTTAGTTGCGGAAGGGCGTACGGAAGAAGCCAAGGAGTATCTACAAGAAAACGCTCCTGATATTGGGTTGGCTTCGTTTGCTGGAACTTTCAGGCAGCGTATGGGTGACCTTACCAAGGTTGAGCGCGCCATAAAAGCAGCGCCTGAAACCCAGATGTCACCTGAGAAAAAGCGGGAAGAACTGGATAAGATTCGTAAGATTAAGATTGATTACTCACGCCAGTTCAAAGTGGTCCGCGAACAAATAGAACGCCAAGCCGCCCGTTAATTACACCGACGTAGGCTTTGGCATCAAACCTCCGGGCACTAACTGCGGCCCGGAGTCCTTCTTCTTGTATCTTTACTGTATCTAAGCCGGGGACAAAAAATCCCTGACCGCGTTCAATCTTCAGCCAAGGGTATTTGATTGACAGGTTCTTCATCTAGGTTTACTCGCCGGGATATTTTCATGGCGTTGACGCGCATCTGTGGGCCTTTGGTTTTACTCATCAGGTCTTTCTTCAAGTACGTTATGTTGTACGCGGCTTCTAGCTGCTTCTTAAAGTCTGAGTAACCAAAACTCATGCCAGAGCAGTACTTCTTCAACAACTGCTCCTCGATGTAGTAGTCCACATGTCCGGGCGTTACGTTGTGTTCTACCCGCCCAAAGATTTCACTGCGGGTAATGCTCTGATCTATCACGCCCTCTTCACCAATAGATGCAGCCAATGCACCTTCCAGCGCTTTGACCACCACCATCTTGCCGTAGTACTCACGGGTATAGGAGTTCAGCACATCATCGGCTGTACGTACATTGTCCTTGACCATTGCCTTGGCGCTAAGAACCATTCCTTTTAACACGTTGGTAATACCTTCCATGGGGAAGGTAGCGATGCCAGCCTTGGTTGCAAGTAGTGCTCCGGCTACTAAACAAGTACACCCTGCGATCCAAAAGCGCTCGTCGTCAATGAAGCCGAACTCAGCTTTAACTTTCTTGCGCACAGTCTTGTAGAACGCTGGCAACTCATCGGCATGGTCAACGAGGTACTGCGCATAGATATGCCCTGCTACGCCATAGGTTTCTTTAAGAAGTTCCAATGCTTCAAGCTCATGCGTTTCCCAAGACAGTTTCTTTTCTAGCGTAAGCTCCAGCACCCTGCGAGTTTCCCCCTCTGATGAGTGCTTCCGCGCTCCGGTTAGGTAGTCCATGATGTGCGTATTGGAGGACAGCAACGCCATGCTATGCCAGTAAGTCTTGTTCTCCCGTTCTTTGTCAGCACCGGACTCCATACGGCTTTTGCCGATACCCTCAGACATATCGAAGATGAACTGTGCTACCCACTCAAAGTCGTTGCGGTTCTTGGATGTGATCTCGTCTGAGATCAAGGGCATGCTGTACAACATACCAGCACGCTGTTTCATGGCTACGTCAGATGTTGAGTTGCTGATTCGATACCGGCTGGGGTGCCCCCATACAGAACCAGCTAGTTCTAGACTTAGGGTTTTCCCTGTACCGGTTGCCGTTGATCCAAGGTGGAAAGTGATGCCAGCGTAGTTTGAGTAGCGCATTAGCGGAGCGCCAAACCCCACCAGACTAAGTGCCAATACTTCGTGTAGCTTTTTGGCAGTCAGCATGTTGATAATCTTTTGCCAATTCTCAAGCGATCCTGTCGGCACACAGGCTTTGTTGATGTTGACTAGCCCACGCATGGGGATGTGTAGCGGGGTGTCGTTTGGGCGGTAGATACGCTCGTTAAACACAAAGGTGTTGTCGCCTTGCCAGCCGTAATGATCAGGTACAACCACCGCCCGCTTACTGACAGATGCTTCTTCGACGCAAGCCCGCACGTAGTCAAACAGGTTCTTGTCGTTGCCCTGCCCGTAGCTGGCGATGATGTTCTGCTCAGCTAGGCACTTGACCGTTTCCACGCTAGAAACAACTACCTTCTGGGGCAGCATGATCTCGGCTACTCCTTCTGGGCGCAGGGCTATCATGTGAACGGTATGTATACCCTCTAGCTGAAGCAGATTTACCACAAACAAACCAAAGGGAAGCACCATGGTCTGCTTAGTGATCTCGTTCCCATCGGCATCTTCGGCTTTGGTTTCCTTGAATATCGCCCCGTTCTTGCCGTAAGAAAAGCCCCGTGGTGCGGGTGGGCGCTGCACGGTAATGGTTGGGGTAGGCGTGTCCTCATCAGCCGCCTGTGGGGCTGGGATTTCAATCTCCTTGGCTTCTGTTTCGGTGATTAGTTGGCGCCCAAGGGCTAAGGGGTTAGTTATCTTGCCAAAATGGGGACAGCTTGTGCAGATGCCGGGGTTCTCAGAGTCGAACTTCAGGCAGGGATACGGACCTTTGATCTCCCGTAACTTCTGCGCCATGCGGTCTGGATCATAAGGGTGCATCTCAGACAGCCAAACCACAGCCTTGCCACCGTCCTCGCATTTTTGGGCAATCGACAACAGCCCACGCCACAACGGCTCCATGCCATCGCTAGCCGCGTTCTCAATGTAGTGTGCTAACTGACCGCACCCTGTACCAGCCTTAGTTTTATCAGCGATTACTTTGAACGAGGTTTGATTGTTCTCAGCAAAAAGTTTTAGAGAAGTCGTGGAAGCGGCTTTTGGTTTTTGCCCCGGCAGGCTAGCTAACGTGTTTTCGTAGGTTGGTGCTTTGAGTTTGGATTTGATATGCGTATCAAGCGCAAACAAAGAAAAGATGTCACC
>CAYHAT010000165.1:0-7684 GCA_964354675.1 uncultured Actinomycetota bacterium
TGCTCGCATCCTCAGAGAAACTCCGCGACGAAATGCAGGGCCTGATCCAGAAAGACACCGAAGTGTATGCGGACGTCTCCGCCGCCTTCAAACTCCCCCGTGAGACGGAGGAGGAGAAAGCGGAGAGGTCGGCCCGTATCCAGGAAGCCCTGAAGCTTGCCACCGAAGTGCCCTTCGAGATCGCCGAGAAATGCCTGGAGGTAGCGCGCTTGTCCGAGACGTCCGCCGTGATCGGCAACGTCGGGGCGGTGAGCGACGCGGGAGTGGCCGTGCTCCTCGCCGAAGCTGCCGCCCAGAGTGCGGCGTTGAACGTGAAGATCAACGTCAACAGCATCGAGGACCGGGAGTTCTCGGACGGCAAGTGGACCCGCATCAAGGAGATCTTGAAGGAGACGGCGGCGCTGCGCGAGCGCGTGGTGCAGCTGACCTACGAAAAGTTAGGTTAGGCGCTACGCGCCTAACCTAATTGCGAGGAGGCGAAGCCGACGCGGCAATCTCGTTTGAGATATTCGCAAGGCGATAGTGTCGCCATGTTTGGCGCCTAATTCAATTGCGAGGAGCCGCAGGCGACGTGGCAACCTCGATTGAGGTAAACATAACGCCTGAGAGATGGAAGCGAGGAGGCAAAGCCGACGCGGCAACCTCGCTTGAGGAAGGCCTTGCGACAATAAACTAAGGAAAGCCGTGTAGAGAGTTTTTACGCGAATATATAGGTAATGTGGGACGAGGAAAGGAGCGAGGGATATGACCTTGGTCATCGATTGTGTAGCCATCGGCGATGAGCTGATGAAGGAGATCATCGCGGAGACCGAATCCCTTAAGTCCAAGGGCATCACCCCGGGTATCGCAACCCTGCTGGTGGGCGACGACTTCGGGGCCAAGATGTACAGAGGCCAGGTGGAGAAGTTCTGCGAGGAGGCCGGGTTCAACTATATCAGCGAGAACCCGCCGGCCGACGTGAGCGAAGAAGAGGTAGTCGAGATCGTCAAGAGGCTCAACTCCGATGAAACGGTGAGCGGCATCCTTCCCCTGCGCCCCTTCCCGGAGCACATCGCGGACAGTGCCGTGATCAACTCCATCGACGTCAACAAGGACATCGATACCTTCCACCCCTTCAATATGGGTAAACTGGCGCTGGGTGAGCCCACCTTCCCGCCCGCGACCCCCTCGGCGGTGGTGGAGATACTCGACCGCTATGCCAGGGATGTCGCGAAGATGGATCCCAAGGACTTCTACGAGGGCGCCGAGATCTGCGTGGTGGGGCACTCCAACATCGTGGGGAAGCCGCTGGCCTTCCTCATGCTCAACCGCAACGCTTCCACCACCGTAGTGCATGTCTTCACCTCCATGAAGGGTAACCTGGAGAAGCATACCAAGCAAGCGGATATCCTTATCGTCGCGGCCGGCAAGGCCGACCTCATCGGGCCCGACCAGGTAAAGGAAGGGGCCATCGTGGTGGACGTGGGCATCAACCGCGTCAAGGTCACAGACGAGAAGGGCGAGCCGGTGCTGAACGACAAAGGCAAGCCCAAGACCAAGACGGTGGGAGACGTATCCTTCGACGCCGTCAAGGATATGACGGAGGCCATCACCCCTGTGCCCGGGGGCGTAGGCTCGGTCACCAACCGCATGTTGATGAAGAACGCCCTGCGCGCCTGCAAGATACAGAACGGCCTGGAATGACGACCGACAACTTGTACGGTTAGCAGGAAGAATATCATAGAATACGGCGGTAAATGACATAGGAAAGGAGAGAAGAGATGCCATTCAATCTACCGACGGAGACGGCCAAAGGCAAGGTCCGCGAGGTAGAGCTGGGCGCTGGTGACAAGGCGAAGAAAGTAGGCGGAGAGAACAGCCTGCCCTTCCATCTCTGGGAAGGGGAGATGCCGAATAAGCCTATCGTCGCCGCCGAGGTGTCCGATGAGATAGGAGAGCTCATCCCGGCGTTGGAGAAGGCTCTCGGCGAGGTGAAGAACGATCCCGTGGCCTGGGCGAAGAAAGCCGTGGAGGAGTGGGGAGCGGACGCGATCTTCCTGCTTTTGACCTCTACCGACCCCAAGGCTACCGACGCATCCGCGGATACGGCGGCCGAGACCGTGCTCAAGGTGGAGGCGGCCGTGGGTGTGCCGGTCGTCGTCTACGGGACGGAGGACCTGGACAAGGACGCGGAGATCGCCAAGGTGATCGCTACCAAAGCAGAGGGCAAGAACCTCCTCATCGGTCCCGCCAAGGAGGAGAACTTCAAAAAGGTGGGCGCTCCGGCCATCGGCTACAAGCAGACCGTCGCTGGAATGACCCCCATCGACGTCAACCTGGCCAAACAGCTCAACATCCTCCTCACCAACCTGGGCATGGAGGCCGAGAAGCTGGTCATCGACCCCACTACGGGAGCCCTGGGTTACGGCCTCGAGTACTCCTACTCGGTGATGGAGCGCCTGAAGATCGCCGGTCTCATGCAGGACGACGCCATGACCCAGATGCCCATGCTGGCCAACATCGGCTTCCAGGCCTGGAAGACCAAGGAAGCCAAGAGCTCCGAGGAGGAGTACCCGGAATGGGGAGACCCGGAGAAGCGCGGCATCATGTGGGAAACCCTCACCGCCGTCTCGCTGCTCCTGGCAGGCGCCGATATCCTGGTGCTAAGGCACCCCGATACCATCCGCCTGATCAAACAGTTAATAGCCGACCTGTCAGGATAGGCTTTGATATATAGACGGGCGTGGAGCTTGCATGCTTGTCGCGAGGAGGTGAGGCCAAAATGGCGATCTTGTTTCAAGGTAGCGACCGGCTCCACCTCGAGGGCGTGAAAGTGCAAGCCCGTAGAGGAATATAGGTTCACGAAGGGCATGAGACAGATTCCCACAGGAGGAAGTACAAATGGCAGAAATAGAGGAAATGTCAGCGTGTGAAACCACGCTGGAGATGCTGAGAAAAGCGAAGGAGGATGGACAGGAGACCGCCTTCGACCGCGTGCAGCAGCAGAAGGGATGCGCCTTCGGAGAGGCGGGCAGCTGCTGCCGCATCTGCAACATGGGCCCCTGCCGCATCAATCCCAAGAAGCCCGACGAGAGCCGTGGGGTATGCGGCGCCAACATGGACACCATCGTGGCTCGCAACTTCGCCCGCATGGTGGCGAGCGGATCTGCGGCCCACTCAGACCACGGCCGCGCCGTGGCCGAGACCCTGGTGATGGCAGCCAAGGGCGAGGCGGTGGACTACGGGGTCAAGGACCGCATCAAGCTCCTGGAGGTGGCCGCCGACCTGGACATCGAGATAGGCGACCGCGAGATCAACGACATCGCCCTGGAAGTGGGCGAGCGCTGTATGGCCATGTTCGGGCAGCAGGAAGGCGAGCTGGCCTTCGCCCAGAGGGCTCCCGAGAAGCGCAAGGAGATCTGGCGCCAGCTGGGTATATTCCCGCGCGGCATCGACCGCGAGGTGGTCGAGCTCATGCACCGCACCCACATGGGGGTGGACCAGGATTACGAGAACATCCTGCTCGGCTGCGCCCGCGCCGCTTTGGCCGACGGTTGGGGAGGCTCCATGATCGGGACCGAGCTGCAGGACATCATGTTCGATACCCCCGTCCCCATCGAGGCCAACATCGACCTGGGAGTGCTGGAGGAGGACCAGGTCAACATCCTGGTGCACGGCCACGAGCCCCTGCTCTCGGAGATGATCGTCCTGGCCACCAACCTGCCGGAGATGCAGGAGAAGGCGGAGAGCGTTGGCGCCAAGGGCATCAACCTGGCGGGTATATGCTGCACCGCCAACGAGATCCTCACCCGCCACGGCATCCCCGTAGCCGGCAACGTGCTGCAGCAGGAGATGGCCTTGCTCACCGGCGCGGTGGAGGCCATGGTGGTGGACGTGCAGTGCGTCTACCAGGGAGTGGGGCAGATAGCCAACTGCATCCACACCGACATCATCACCACCTCTCCCAAGGCCAAGATGCCCTACGCCAGGCATGTCGAGTTCCACGAGGACCATGCCCTGGATATCGCCAAGGACATCGTCTCCTCGGCCATAGACAACTTCAAGAACCGGGGCAAGGTGTCCATCCCCGAGAAAAAGGAAGCCCTTATCGCCGGCTTCAACCACGAGTACATCAACTACATGCTCGGAGGTAAATTCCGCGCTTCGTATCGCCCGCTGAACGACGCCATCATCGACGGCCGTATCCGCGGCGTTATCGGCGTGGTCGGCTGCAACAACCCCCGGGTGAAGCACGACGACATCCACGTGCGCGTGGTGCGCGAGCTCATCGCCAACGGCTGCCTGGTGGTCATGACCGGCTGCGCCGCGCAGTCGGTGGCCAAGGCAGGCCTCATGCTTCCCGAGGTGGCCCGGGAGATCTGCCCGCAGGGCCTGTGGGAGGTATGCGAGGCGGTGGGCATCCCACCGGTGTTGCATCTCGGCTCCTGCGTGGACAACAGCCGCATCCTCATCGCCCTCACCGCCATGGTGCACGAGGGCGGGCTGGGCGACGACATCAGCGACCTGCCGGCCGCGGGTTGTGCTCCCGAGTGGATGAGCGAGAAGGCTATATCCATCGGAGAGTACTTCGTGGCCTCGGGCGCCGCGGTCGTCTTCGGTGTGAGCTGGCCTACCCTGGGCAGCAAGAACGTCACCGAACTGCTGTTCGAGAGGTACAACGACATCTACAAGAACTCCTGGCACTTCGAAGCGGACCCGGAGAAGATGGTCGGCGTGCTGTTGAGCCTCATCGACGGCAAGCGCGAGGCGCTGGGCATCTCGGCGAAGCGAGAGAGGGTGCTCTACGACATGGCCATGAGGAGGGAGTTGAAGATCTAATGAGTAGGATAATCGCAACCGCAGCTATCAAGGGGGCCCACAAGGAGGTGGCCGAGGCCGAGCGCATGTGGGGCGAGACGGCCGAGGCGGCCGGCGCCACCACCGCGGTGGAGTTCCCCAACACCGGCTACTACCTGCCCATCATCTACGCCCTCTCCGGACACAAGGTGGAGAAGGTGGAGGACATGGCTAAGGCCCTGGAAATAGCTAAGGACCTCCTGCCCCCCGTACCGCGGCAGGGTCATTGGGTGCCCTACCTGGGCCACACCCTGGACGCGGGTATCGCCACCCTCTTCGCCGGAGAGATCATCGAGGGATGCAAGTACGTGACCGCTCCGCCAGTGGACGACATGTTCCTGGGCGCGGCCGACGACGTAATCATGCGCGAGCGCGGCGTGGAGTTCGTGGACGGCACCGCGCCCGGGTTCTGCGCACTGGTCGGCCTGGCCTCCAACGCGGAGATGGCGGACCAGATCGTGGTGGAGCTCCTGCAAAAGAACCTCTACGTGTGGATGTCCGGCCACATCAACGGCAAGACCATCACCGAGCAGCTCATGGAGGTGGAACGCCAGTTGGGGTGGGACACGCGCATCGTGCCCTACGGCAAGGAGATGTCCTCCGCCGTCTATTCCCTGGGGTTCGCCGCGAGGGCGGCCATGTCCTTCGGTGGCGCGCAGCCGGGCGACTTCAGCAAGGTACTGCGCTACAACAAGAACCGCATCTTCGCCTTCGTGCTGGCGCTGGATTACGTGGACGAGCAGAAATACGCCTACGCGGCGGGAGCCATCAACTACGGGTTTCCCACCATCGCCAGCACCAAGATCCCGGAGATACTGCCCACCGGCGTGTGCACCTACGAGCACGTGGTCTCGGACATCGCCGAGGAGGATATCGTCCAGAAGTGCGTCGAGGTCAGGGGCCTCAAGATCCAGATCGCCCAGATCCCCATCCCCATGGCTTACGGGCCCGCCTTCGAGGGCGAGGTCATCCGCAAGGACGACATGTACCTGCAGTTCGGCGGGAACATCACCCCCGCCTTCGAGTACGTGACCATGCGCGAGCTGGATGAGATCTCCGATCACGATATCCAGGTCGTGGGCCCGGAGATCGACGACGTGGAGGAAGGCAGCGCCCTTCCCCTGGGCATCGTGGTGGAGGTGGCCGGGCGCAAGATGCAGGAGGACTTCGAGTCCATCCTGGAGCGCCAGATCCACCACCTCATCAACGGCTCCGAGGGCATCTGGCATATGGGCCAGCGCGACATCGTGTGGACGCGCATAAGCAAGAAGGCCCAGTCCAAGGGGTTCAAGATCAGCCATTACGGCGAGATCATCCACGCCAAGCTCATCAACGACTTCCCGTCCATCGTGGACAAGGTCAAGGTGACCATCTACACCAACCTGGAGGACGTGGAGAAGTGGGAGGCGACGGCGCGCAAGGCCTACCGCTACCGCGACGAGAAGACGGCCGGCATGACCGACGAGTCCGTGGACACCTTCTACTCCTGCACCCTGTGCCAGTCCTTCGCCCCCACCCACGTGTGCATCATCTCACCCCAGAGGCTGGGCCTGTGCGGGGCGTACAACTGGCTGGACGGCAAGGCGGCCTTCGAGATCGACCCCACCGGTCCCAACCAGCCGGTGAAGAAGGGCGACTGCAGCGATGACGTCCGGGGCGCCTGGCCAGCCGTCAACGAGTTCGTCAAGGACAAGTCGGGGAACATCGTGGAATCGGTGTACATGTACACCATGATGGAGGACCCCATGACCTCATGCGGGTGCTTCGAGTGTATCGTGGCCTTCCTGCCCTCGTGCAACGGGGTGATGATCGTCAACCGCGAGCACACCGGCATGACCCCCTCCGGCATGTCCTTCTCCACCCTGGCCAACGCGGTGGGCGGCGGCAATGTGACGCCCGGGTTCATCGGCATCGGGAAGGTGTACATCACCTCCAAGAAGTTCATCTCCGCGGACGGCGGCTTCAAGCGCGTGGTGTGGATGCCCAAGGAGCTCAAGGAGACCCTCTCGGAGCAGCTGGCCAAGCGCTGCGAGGATGAGGACATCGGGGACCCCGATTTCGTCTCCAAGATCGCCGACGAAGAGGTTGGGACGGACGAGGAACAGATCCTGCCCTGGCTGGAGGAGAAGGGCCACCCCGCCCTGACCATGGACCCGATGTTGTCGTAAGGAGATCGCAAGGAGGGGGATACGTCCCCCTCCTTCATCTGAAATAACAAGGTGGGAAAACCGCTGATCTAGTAGGAAGGAGTTTGAGATGGGACTTTCGGGCTTGGATATCTTCAAAAAGCTACCCAAGACCAACTGTAAAGAATGCGGCTTCCCGACCTGCCTCGCCTTCGCCATGAAGCTGGCGGCGGGGCAGACGGCGCTCGACGAATGTCCCTATGTCACGGACGAAGTGCGAGCGGAGCTGGCCGAGGCCAGCGCCCCGCCCATCCGCGGGGTCACCGTGGGAACAGGGGATGAAGCCTTCAAGGTCGGCGAGGAGCTGGTGCTCTTCCGTCACGAGAAGACCTTCTTCAACCCCGCCGTCTTGGGTGTCTTGATAAGCGATGACATGGATGATGCCGCGGTGGACGCGCTCTTGAAACAGGCCAAAGAATGCGAGCACGAGCGCGTGGGCGTTATCCTCAAGGTGGGGGCCTTGGCCCTGAAGGCCGCCTCCGGCGACGCGGGCAAGTTCAAGGCCCTGGTGGAGAAGGTGAAGGGCGCCACTGCCAAGCCCCTCATCCTCATCGCCGAGGACGTGGAGGTCGCCAGGGCCGGAGTGGAGGCCGCTGGGGATTCCCGCCCGCTGCTCTACGCAGCAACCGAGGCCAACGCCGACGCCATGGGCGCGCTGGCCA
>CAYHAT010000166.1:0-7655 GCA_964354675.1 uncultured Actinomycetota bacterium
GCCGAAAGCGCGCGCCGTGACCTTGCGCTCCAGCACCAGGGCGTCGCCTCCGGGACCGGCGACGGTGAAATCCTCTAAGTGCTCGTCGAGCTCGAGCTCTCCCGCTCCTGCCAGTCGCGCGGCTTGCGCGGCCAGCCTGGAGGCTTTGCCGCTCGCCGCCTCGGTTGCAGAGTCTAGGTCGGGGAAATCATAGCGCCCGTCGGAGGCGAAAGCGCGGTACGTCTCGTCGTGCTGGCGCCGGATGGTGACCTCCTCGCGGTGGCTGACCACGCCGGCCACCGCACCCACGGCGTTGGCCACCTCCATGTACGGAGGAACGACGCACTCGCAGGAAAGGAACGCGGCCACGGGCGCGAGGAAGAGAGCGGCCGGCGCACCGGCGGCCAGAATGGCGGCCTCCATTCTCAGGTCCAGGTTCACCCCACGCGTGGAGCCGCCCTGCATCCATTTCTCCAACAGGGTCTTGTCTTTCCCCTCCAGTCCGAGCAGGAATACGAGGACCTGCCGGGCGATGGTCGCACGGGCCTTTTCCTTGACCTTCTCGACGAGTGCGGCGGGGGAGATGCCTACAAGCGTGGCCGCTGCCTCCACCGCGGCGCGCGAAAGAGAGGCATCTCCCACCTCGGACTCGCCCGCCGCGTTGAAGATGTCGGTAGGGGTGAGGGAGGCGCGTAAGGCCGTTCCCTGGTGCTCCATGTTCATCAGGCGCAGGTACGCTTCCGGGTCGGAGTCGGAGGATTTGAGCTCGAGATGGGAGATGTGTCCGCGTTCCAGCCTGCGCTCAAGCTCTATATCGGCGGCATCGGATACGGTCACCTCGCCATCTGCCGCCTTTACCCAGAAGGTCATCATGTCCGGAACCGACCACCTCGAGCGGGAGTCCCGCACCTTCTCGAGGTCCCGCAGGACGAGGTCGCCGCCACGGAGCAACGCGATGGGGAGGACCCTGCGAGGCCCGAGCTCTATCCCCCCGTCCCGGGTGAGCTTGATCCAGGAGTCCCCCCCCAACCCTATGGTGCGGATGTCGATGGCCTCCACCCGGGTGGCCAGGTCACCCACTACGGCGCCCTCGCTGTTGATGGGCGGGAGTCCGTCCTTCACCCATGCGATATCGGTGGTGGTCCCCCCGATGTCGATGACCACGCCCTCACGGCGGCCTGACAGCGTCAAGGCTCCCACTACCGAGGCGGCAGGTCCCGAGAGGATAGTCTCCACCGGGCGCTGCAGTGCCAGGTCCGCGCCCATGAGGGTGCCGTCCCCGCGCACCACCATGATGGGGCAACGGACTCCCCGCTTCTCGCATATGGACTGCACGGATGCGATCAAGCCGGTGACAAGAGGGATGAGGCGGGCGTTGATGGCGGCGGTGGTGGCGCGCCGCGGGGCATCGAGCTGCATGGAGAGCTCGTGCCCGCATACGATGGCCTTGCCCGTCTCCTGCGAGATGATAGCGCGGGCACGTATCTCGTGGTCGGGATTGCGTACGCTGAAGTAGCCGGAGACCGCGAACGCGTCTGCCCACATATCGTTCTTCCTTACGGCGGCCCGCAAGCCTGCCTCGTCCAGCGGCGCGGTCTCCTCCCCTCGCACGTCGTGCCCGCCTGCGAGGCGGACAACCCGCGCTCCGAAGGGGGCGACACTGGCCGCAGCCTCGTAGCCGAGGAGGATGAGACAAGCCTGCCCCCCTCTGCCTTCCACGATGGCGTTAGTGGCCAGGGTGGTGGAGAGGCATGCCAGACGTACCTGGCGCAGCAGCTCGGGCGGGAGGCCGTTCAGGACACCGTCGATGCAGCGGGTGAGGTCGTGGTGGCTGGTGGGGTATTTCGCGGATGCGAGCACCCCACTCGTGTCCAGGTCGTAGACCACGGCGTCGGTGTAAGTACCGCCGCAGTCTATTCCAAGGCCCAGGTGGCCACCGTGTTCTTCGTTCATCTCGTTTCCTCTCCTGCCATGAGCCGCCCTTATAGTTTTACCAGGAAATATCGGTATAGGCGATATGGGACGTCATAGGTGGCCGACCATCCTGCACCGGCATGTCCAGAATGACGTGCATACAGCCTGTGATGCAGGAAGGGATCTGTTCATGATGACTTCCTGTTTGACCCCCCGCCACTGCCGAACCAAGAAGCCATGAAACAGGAAATGGTTGCGTAAAAAAGAAGGACACGTTTTGGGAGACGGCCCCATGATGATATATTTGTGCTCGAGGCGTCGAGGCCGAGCAAAGGAAGGCGGTAATGGTTCCTAAAGATAACGCGAAGGCATGCGCCGACCTCTGCCCCTTTTTCACTCCCAGGGGCGTGGTCATCGTGGGGGCGCGCCGCTCCCCGGGCTTCGGCTTTATCCTCCCTATCGCGCTGCAGAGGCAGGGGTGGGGAGACCGGCTTTATCTGGTGAATCCCGCGGGCGGCGAACTGCACGGCCTTCCTCTTTACACCAGGGTGGCCGACGTTCCGGGCGATCCGGACCTGGCCGTCCTCATCGTCCCGGCGGCGGTGGTGCCGGAAACCCTCGAGGAGATCGGGGCTCGCGGTATCAAGCACGTGATCATCGAGAGCGCCGGCTTCACGGAGATAGGGGAGAGGGGACGCCTGCTGCAGGAGCAGGCGAAAGAGACGGCCGTCCGTAACGGGATAAGGGTGATCGGCCCCAACTGCCTGGGGGTGATCAACACCACCAACCGCCTCTCTACGGTTGAGGTGGTAAACGAGGCACTCAGCCCGGGTCCGGTGGCGGTCATCGCCCAGAGCGGGGTCTTCGGCAACATCCTCCTGGACGGCCTGTACCAGAAGGGGCTGTACATCTCCAAAGCGGTAACGCTGGGTAACCGCATGGACGTCGACGAATGCGAGATCCTCGACTACCTGCACCAGGACCCGGAAACCTCGGTGATCATGATGTACCTGGAGGGGGCCGCCGACGGCAGGCTGCTGCGGGAGACCCTGGACCGGGTCACCCGGGACAAGCCGGTACTGGTGCTCAAGAGCGGGCGCACCGGCGCGGGGCGGCAGGCCACCGCCTCCCATACCGGGAGCATGTCAGGGGAGGACGAGCTCTACGAGGCGGTGTTCAAGCAGTCCGGTGCCATCCGGGCAAGGAGCCTGGACGAGCTGGTAGATATGGCCCGCGTCTTCTCCACCCAGCCCTTGCCACTGGGGAACCGCCTGGGAGTGATGACCTCCAGCGGCAGCCTGGGAGCGCTGGCGACGGATGCGGCGGTCAAGGTCGGCCTGGAGCTGCCGCCCCTCCACCCGGCCTCGGTGGAGAAGGTGCGCGGCATCGCGCCGCAATGGATGAACGTGCGCAATCCCCTGGACGTGGGCCCATCCGGCGCCTTTATCCCGGCTATGAGCGCCATGCTCGATGATCCGAATATCGACATGGTGCTCTCTATCGCGGTGATGCCCTTCGCGGTGTTCCGCGAGTTCATGGCCCGCGGGGTATCGGTGAAAGACTTCCTGGGAAGCACGTCCGGGCTGCGCGACCAGGCTCCGGACAAACCCATCATACTGTGTTCCATAGGGGACAGGGGTTTTATCCAGGACCTGGATGAGGCCGTCGGCCCTCGCGTACCCGTGCTCACCTCACCCGAGACCGCCGCTCGAGCCCTGGCCGCCCTTTACCGCTACAAGACGATGAGGGACGCAAGGATATAGAGAAACACGCCATGGCAGAACGCCCCTTTTTTCTTGACATGGGGGAGACGACGTATCTATTATTGATTGAACGTTCATTTAATTATCTGGGGGAAGCATGGAGGGGGGAGCATGGCCCGGCCGAGCGATAGGGCCGTAATCAGAAGGCAGGAGATCCTCGAGAACTTCTATACCGTCCTCGCCGAGGAGGGTCTAGAGGGTGCCTCAATAAGTAAGATCGCGGCCCGCATGGGCATCAACCCCAGCCTGATCATGCACTACTTCTCCACCAAGGAAGAGATGATCGTCGAGCTGGTCGACTTTATGCTCGACATGTACGAGGAGGCATTCCTTCCCGCTTTGAAGGAGATCGAAGACCCCGAAAAGAAGCTGGAGGCCACCATCGATGCCATCTTCGGGTTGGACTGGGCGAGGCTTGTGGACAACAGCGTCTTCTATGCCTTCTACTCCCTGAGCTTCCGCAACGGGAGGGTGAAGGAGAGTTTTCAGAGGATGTACTCCAGGCTCCGCGAGGTGCTGGTCGACGAGATAGGTGACCTCATGGAGAAGGGCATCATAGTGAAGGCCGATCCCGGCAAGCTCGCCGATCTCATCATCTCGCTCCTGGAGGGATACGATTTCTACCGGGGCGTGATGGAAGAAGAAGAGCGGTTCGACGAGTTGAGCCAGTTCTTGAAGGAGAACGCCTTGGCTATCCTGAGGGCGAACCGATAGGACGCAGGGCGGCAACGAACATCTAAGGGGGCACGATCCACAGCAAGGTCTTGCATCGTCGTTTTGCCGTTTGCCCGCTTGGTTGCGGGCGGATTCGGGCGGCAGGGTAAGAGGGGGAGATGCGATGTTCTCATTGGAAGGAAAAGTAGCGGTGGTAACGGGGGCTGCTTCCGGGTTGGGGAAGGCGACCGCCCTGCGATTCGCAAAGGCGGGCGCAAGGGTGGTGCTGGCGGACATCGCCGACGCGAGCGAGGTGGCGACGCAGGCGGGAGGCATGTACGTAAGGACCGATGTCTCCAGGGAGGACGAGGTCAAGCGGCTGATGGAGGCGGCGGTGTCCGCATACGGCAAGCTCACCACGGTGGTGAACAACGCCGGCATCGGCGGCCAGATGGGCACGGTGGACAGCATAACGCAGGAGGGGATCGACGAGGCCCTGGGCATCAACTTCAAGGGCGTATTGTGGGGGATAAAGCATGCCGCGCCGCTCATCGAGGATGGGGGATCGATCATGAACACCGCCTCTTACGCCGGGCTGTTCGGCACCCCCACCTACGGGTGCTACGTGGCCTCCAAGGCGGCCATCATCGCCATCACCAAGACCGCCGCCCTGGAGCTGGCGCCCCGGGGCATCCGGGTGAACTGCATCTGCCCGGGGACCGCCGATACCCCCATGGCCTACGTTGAAGGGGCGGAGATAGAGCTTAAGCTGGCCTGCATGCTGCAGCCCCTGGGCCGGCTGGTGCAGCCAGAGGAGGTGGCGGCACTCTACCATTTCCTGGCGTGTGACGATTGCTCCATGCTCACCGGCCTGGCCATCCCCATCGACGGCGGCATGACGGCAGGGCCCAGCCTGGGGGTGATAATGCCCCTCTACGAGAAGATATTCAACGAGACCTTGAGCATCGAGGATTTCAAGGCGACCGAATAGCGACGCGTATTTAACGGGGATTTCAGGAGGTGCGATGATGGCGAAAATCATGGGCGGAGAGGTGATCGTGAAGTGCCTGCAGAAGGAGGGCGTGAAGAGGATATTCGGCATCACCGACGCCGGCTACCATCCGGTGATGGCGGCCGCGGTGGCGAACGGCATGAGGTGGGTGGGCCCCCGCCACGAGTCGGCCGGCGTGCATATGGCGGAGGGAGTGTACAAGACGACGGGTGAGATACCGGTGGCCATGGCCGGCTACGGCCCCGGCACCGCCAACATGGTCTCCGGCCTCATCTGCGCCCGCGAGGAAGGAGTGCCGGTGGTGGCCATCTCCTCGCAGGTGCGCTCGCCCATCGGCTACCCGTTCGGGTCCGGCGTGTTCCAGGGCACGAACCAGTACGACTACATGAAGCCGGTGTGCAAGTGGAACGCGGTGATCCACCAGTGGAACCGTATTCCGGAGGTCATCCAGAGGGCCTTCCGGGAGGCGATGGTGGGAAGGCCCGGTCCGGTGCACATAGACATCCCCTACGACATCATCTTCGAGGAGGGCGACGACGCCGACCTGCATTACCTGGAGCCTTACCAGTATCGTCCCATGGCGCTGGAGCCACCCGCTGTGCAGATCGAGGAGGCGGCCAGGCTCATCGCCGGGGCCGAGAACCCGTTACTCATAGCGGGTACGGGTGTCCTCAACTCGGGCGGCTGGGATGAGTTCCAGGAACTGGTAGAATTGCTGAACTGCCCGGCCACCAGCACTATGGCCGCCAGATCCGCCTTCAACAACGACCACGCCAACTATCTCCTGGGGCTGGGCGACGGGGGCCTGGCAGCCAGGCAAGAGGCGGACGTCATCCTGGCGGTGGGCACCCGCCTGGGCAACCTGGACCTGCCCTATGACCCCTACTTCGGCGACCCGGGCAAGCAGAAGCTCATCCAGGTGGACGTGGACCCGAAGAACGTGGGGACCAACCGGCCCATCGCCATGGGCATCGTGGCGGACGCCAGGACCACCATGCTGGCGTTGCTGGGGAGGCTGAAGGAGCTGGGGGTAAAGCCTTCCTCAGGCGAGATGGTCAAGAAGTACAGGGACATCGACGCCGCGTGGTGGGAGACCATCCAGCAGCCCGCCAGGGATTACGAGGGCGACAAGATACACCCGGCCCATTCCATTGAAGCGGCGGCACGGGTCTTCGGGCCCGAGGCCATAAACGTGGGCGACGGCGGCAACACCAGCCTCTACAACGCCCTCTTCACCAGGTTCGTAAACGCCCGGACCTCCCTGGGCATCTTCGAGTTCGGCCACCTGGGGACGGGTATCCCCTCTGCCATCGGGGCCAAGCTGGCCGCGCCGGAGAAGGACGTCTATCTCATCACCGGCGACGGTGCCGCCGGATTCAACTTCATGGAGATGGCCACGGCTGCATTGGAGAAGGTGAAGATAACGGCCATCATCCACGCCGAGGAACACTGGTGCATGGAGGAGATCGAACAGCTGGCCTTTTTCGAGGGCGATGCCTCCAAGGTCATCTCCTGCCAGCAGTACCCCATCCGCTGGGACAAAGCGGCGGAGAGCATGGGCTGTTACGGCGAGTTCGTGGACAAGGCAGAGGACCTGGTGCCGGCGTTCGAGCGGGCCAAGAACCACGAGCTTCCCGCCGTGGTGTGCGTGAAGACCGACTTCTATGCCAACCTCATCCCGCCCATGGCCGACCGCTTCATGGAGGTCTACGAGGGACCCACACCACACGAGGAGGCCTGAGGCAAGGGATTCCAGGCCCGGACATGTGCCTGAGGCATGCCATGCGGGGAAGCCGGGGGGGCGGGTAGCAGGCTGTCCATACGGATCGAGGGATCGATGTGGCGTAAGGCGGGACACTGGATTGCGATAAAGAGGATATGGGGTGATCCTGGACAGGACGATCAACTGATGCCGTGTTAAGCTCGAGGCATACGACTGACGGCTGTGAGATGGAGGCGGACCGTAACATCGAGGGGTGAGAGCATGCCGGAGCAACACGAGCGAATATTGGCCGCCCTGGAGCTGCGCGAGCCGGACCGCGTACCGACACTGGACGTGATGGAGGAGTACGCCAACATCTACGACGTGCTGGGAAAGAGGCCCACACCCCTGGGCTTCCTGGTCACCAACCGCTACGCCGCGGCGGTGTTCGATGTGGCGATGCCCTTGCTGAACCTTATCCATTTCCTGGATTCGGAGATGGACCGCTTCTCTTACGACCGTACCGCCGCGGCGGTGAAGATGGGCTACGATGCCGCCTGGGTGATGCACGTTCCCATCTGGCGCTTTCGGGATTCAAAGGTGGCCGAGGATATCTACGGCCGCTACTACG
>CAYHAT010000167.1:0-7578 GCA_964354675.1 uncultured Actinomycetota bacterium
CCTGGTGGGCGCCACCACCCGCGCCGGGCTGCTCACCTCGCCGCTGCGCGAACGTTTCGGAGTGCAGAGCCGCCTGGACTACTATAACCGGGGTGAGGTCAAAGCTATCATCAAGCGCTCGGCGCGCATACTGGCGGTGGAGATCGACGAGGAGGGGGCACACGAGCTGGCCCGGCGCTCGCGGGGGACGCCGCGCATCGCCAACCGCCTGCTGCGCCGCGTGCGCGATTACGCCCAGGTGAGGGCGGAGGGGAACATCACCTACGAGGTGGGGTGCGAAGCGCTGGCCCTATTCGAGGTGGACGAGATGGGACTGGATAAAGTAGACAAGATGATCCTTTATGCCATCATCGAGAAGTTCAGCGGCGGCCCGGTAGGGGTGAACACCCTGGCGGTCTCGGTAGGGGAGGAGATCGACACCATCGAGGAGGTCTACGAGCCCTACCTGTTGCAGATAGGCTTCATGCAACGCACACCCCGGGGCAGGGTGGCCACCGAGAACGCCTACCGCCATCTCGGCCTGGGGAGAGACAGTGAGGATACCCTCTTCTGAGGCGTGGGAACATGCCATGATACTTACAGCCCGACTACCATGTGGGATGTCCGTCCATGCGCGGGAGCCAGTGACGCGGTTGCACTTTCAAACATCCTGGGCAGGGCGGGACCTGAGACATGCCGCACCCTGTCTTCCCATGCACCGTTTTTCCGGGGCCAGGTGATACGGGTGCGCAGGATCATCGTGGACACCTGCTGCGGCCCCTGCGCCCTACCCGCCCTGCGCCTCTTCGCGCCGCCCGAATACGAGGCGCATCACCTCTTCTATAACCCCAACGTACATCCTTTCCTGGAGTACCGCAGGCGCCTGGATAGCTTCGAGGCCTTGATGGCGGAGGAGGGATCGGGATATAGCGTGGTGCCCTACGAACCGGAGGAATGGATAAGGGCAGTGGCCTTCCGGGAGGAGAGCCGCTGCGAGCTCTGCTATAGGCTGCGCCTGCGTAAAGCGGCTGACATCGCCCTTGACGAGGGCTTCGAAAAACTCACCACCACCCTCTTCGCCAGCCCCTACCAGGACCACGAACTCATCACCCTCCTGGGCAACTCCATCTGCCGCAGCCGCGGCCTGGAGTTCGTCACCTGGGACGGGAGGGACGGTTATTACGAGGTTATAGCGACAGCACGCGGGCGGGGGATGTACACTCAGCCCTATTGCGGCTGCCTGCTGAGCGAATGGGAGCGCTACGACCGCGGCCGTCGCGCCGCAAGCAAGGGTGATTGACGGCCCATGCGCGTGGAACTATTCGATTACCATCTCCCCCCCGAGCTCATCGCCCAACATCCCGCTGAGACGCGGGAGGGCTCGCGCCTGCTGGCGGTGGACTGCGAGACCGGAGATATCGAGCACCGCCGCTTCCCCGACCTGGCTGCCTGCCTGGAGGCGGGGGACTGCCTGGTCTTCAATGCCAGCCGCGTGCGCCGCGCCCGCCTGCGGGGTCATAAAGAGAGTAGCGGTGGAGAGGTGGAGCTGCTCCTGCTCGGGAGCCGGGAGGACGGGACCTGGGAAGCACTGGCCCGGCCGGCACGGCGCCTGCGTCCCGGTGCGGTGATAGCTTTCGGCGGCGGCGAGCTGGAGGCGGAGGTGATGGAGAAAGGCGAAAAGGGTGAGGTACGCGTGCGCCTGCGCCCCGGGGGCCTCCCGGTGGTGGAGGCCATGGTCGAGAGGTTGGGCGAGGTGCCCCTGCCGCCCTATATCCATGAGGAACTCGTGGATGCGGAGAGATACCAGACGGTGTACGCGCATGAAGTAGGCTCGGCCGCCGCCCCCACCGCCGGCCTACATTTCGAGCTCTCGACCCTGCGCAAGCTGGAGAAGAAGGGTGTCAGGCTGGCTTTCCTCAGCCTGGACGTGGGCCTGGACACCTTTCGCCCCATCGAGGAGGAAGAGGTTGAAAAGCACCGCATCCATACGGAGGCGATGACCCTGGGAGAAGAGGCATGCACCGCCATCAACACGACCCGCCGCGAGGGGGGCCGGGTGGTGGCCGTGGGGACCACGGTGGTGCGTGCCCTGGAAAGCGCGGCGAAGGAGGGAGAGATGACTCCCTTGCAGGGACCCACGGACCTCTTCATCTATCCCGGTTTCCGCTTCCAGGGCGTGGACAGCATGGTCACCAACTTCCACATGCCCCGCTCCAGCCTGCTCCTGCTGGTGTGCGCCTTCGCCGGGAGAAAGCTGGTAATGGAGGCCTACCGGCGGGCGGTGGAGGAGCGCTACCGCTTTCTGAGCTTCGGTGATGCGTGTTATTTTCACTATGCGAGCGGTTGGAAGGAACCGGAGGACAGGTGAGATGTTCGCCTTCGGACTACTGAGGCACGATGCGGGGACACGGGCGCGGCTGGGCCGCATACGCACCGCCCACGGCGACGTGTTCACCCCGGCCTTTCTCCCGGTTGGGACCAGGGGCACGGTAAAAGCCATGGCCCCCTGGGAACTGGAGGAGATCGGCTACGAGATGCTCCTGGCCAACACCTACCACCTCTACCTGCGTCCCGGGACCGACCTGGTGAAGGAGGCGGGCGGACTGCATGCCTTCATGGGATGGCGCCGTCCCATCCTCACCGACAGCGGGGGCTTCCAGGTCTTCTCCCTCTCTCCCACCCTCGAGGTAGGGGAGGAAGGCGTACGATTCCGCTCCGTCTACGACGGCATAGAGCACCTGCTCACACCAGAAAAGGTGGTGGAGGCCCAGGAGGACCTGGGCTCCGACATCGCCATGATCCTCGACCACTGCGTGGCCTATCCCGCCTCGCGGGAGGAGGTCGAGAGCTCGGTCGAGGTCACCTTGAAATGGGCAGCCCGCTCCATTGCAGCCCGATCCCTGGAGAGCCAGGCGCTCTTCGGCATCGTACAGGGAGGCGCTTATCCGGACCTGCGGACGCACAGCGCCGAGGAGACGGGCCGGATGGGCTTCGCGGGCTACGGTATCGGCGGGTTGTCGGTCGGGGAGCCCCGGGAGGTCATGCTCGAGTGCCTTGAGGTGCAGGCGGGGATACTGCCCGAGAGCAAACCACGCCACCTGCTAGGCATCGGCGATCCCGAGGGGCTTGTGGAGGCGGTGGCGCGGGGTATGGACCTCTTCGACTGCGTCCTCCCTACCCGCATGGCCCGCAACGGTGTGGCCATCACCCGTCAGGGGAGGATAAACCTGCGGCATGCCCGTTACCGCAGGGACCTGCGCTCCCTGGAGGAAGACTGCCCCTGTCCGGCCTGCACCGGCTTCAGCCGGGCCTACCTGCGGCATCTGCACAGCCTCAACGAGATCATGGCTCACCGCATGTTGACCTGGCACAACCTGGTGTTCATGCAGCGCTTGATGCTTGATTGCAGAGCCGCAATCGAGGCTGGTAGAATGGTACAGTTAATCCAGGAATGGAGAGGTTGGAAAGAGCGCATCCCGGGGGAATGAGAGAGAAAGCGCATGGAATATCATGGGAAGGTAGGTTGAGATGAACCAAAGCACTATGTCCATCGTGCTCATCGTGGGCTTGATCGTTATTTTCTACTTCATGCTCATCAGGCCGCAACAGAAGCGCATGCGGCAACAGATGGAGTTGATGAACAACCTGCGTGCGGGCGACGAAGTGCTGACCTCCGCCGGCATCTACGGCACCATAACCGAGATAGAGGAGGACACCGTGCTCCTGGAGGTCTCCGAGGACGTGGAGATCAGGGTGGCCAAGAGCGCCATCGCGCGCACGTTCACTGTGCGCGAGGAGCCAGCGGAGGAGCCAGCGGAGGAGGAAGAAGGGGAGGAACCCGCGGAGGAAGCTGGAGAAGAGGAAAAAGCGGAAGCCGCAGAGGAAACTGGAGAAGAGGAGGAAGCGGAGGCCGAGGAAGAACCCAAGGCTTCCGGGAATACGTCGAAGGGCAAGAAGTAGGCGGAGGATCGCGGGCCGGTCACGCCCGCCCACGCCTTGCGTCCATATCGCGTATGAGGACATCACGACCGCTGTTGAGCCGCGTATGGCAGAGTACATCCTGGGCGGACGAGGAAGGTGGCGGGGTCCTTTTCGCCGAACGTAAAAGGCAGTTTATCGGGCTATAAGCACGCGAGCGGAATCGGAGGCAGACCTTGAAGACCGGTAGGGCCCTTGCATACTTGGCGATAATCGCCGCTGTGCTCCTGGGCATGTACATCCCCATCATCATCGGAGGTTTCAGCCCTAAGCTCGGATTGGACCTCGAAGGAGGGGTGAGCGTCACCCTGCAGGCCCTGGGCGACGTCTCCGGCGAGCAGGTAGAGAAGGCGGCAGACATCGTCCGCAACCGCATCAATGCCCTGGGGCTGGCCGAACCGGTGGTGGCGGCGCAGGGAAACAACCGCATCCTGGTCCAGATCCCCGGCATCCAGGACACGCAGAGGGTACTGGACATCATCGGGAGCACGGCCCAGCTCCAGTTCCGGGAGGTGCTGGAGGTATTGAGTCCGGAGAGCGAGAACTACGAGTCCACCGAGGTAACGGTCCCCGACCCCAACGACGCAGAAGCCTACCAGGCCCTGAAGGACCAGGAGATAGTGCTCGAGAAGGAGAGCCCGGACGGAGAAGTGTTGAAGGTCCGCATGGGGCCCACCCGCCTCACCGGGGACATCATCTCCTCCGCCGACGCCGCGGTTGACAGCGAGAAGGGCGGCTACAAGATCAACTTCAAGCTGACCGACGACGCCACCCCCCTGTTCGCAGCCCTCACCCAGGAACTGCTGCAGAAGCAGTTGGCCATAGTGCTCGATTACAGCGTAGAGTCCTTCCCCACCGTGCAGTCGGCCATCGAGAGTGGGGAGGGCGTGATCACCGGCGACTTCACCCGCGAAGAAGCGAGGGACCTGGCCCTGGTGTTGAAGATCGGCGCCCTGCCGGTGGAGTTCGACCCCGACCCGCTGGTGGAGAACATCAGCGCCAGCTTGGGACGGGACTCGCTGCGCCAGGGGCTCATCGCCGGCATGGTGGGGCTCATCCTGGTCTTGCTGTACATGCTCGCTATGTACCGCGGCCTCGGCCTGGTGACCTTCTGTTCGCTTTCCGTTTTCGGCCTGCTCGTATATGGCATCGTGACCCTCCTGGGGCATTACATCGAGTGGAACCTGACCCTGGCGGGGATAGCAGGTATCATCGTTTCCATCGGTATATCCGCCGACTCCAGCGTGGTCTACTTCGAGCGGCTCAAGGAGGAGGTGCGGCTCGGGAAGACCCTGCGCTCCTCCGTGGACCGCGGGTTCAAGTCGGCCTGGCGCACCATGGTCACCGCCGATGCCACCGCCTTCATCACCGCCTTCATCCTGTGGATCCTGGCCGCCGGGTCGGTGAAGGGCTTCGCCTTCACCCTGGGCATAGCCACAATACTCGACCTGTTCATCATGTATTTCTTCACCCACCCCTTAGTTTTCTTTGTCTCCCGCCTGCAGGTATACAACAAGCCGCGCTTCGTGGGAGTGGGGCGCGAGGCGCAGGGGAGTGAGTCCTGATGTTCGTGCGCGGCAGGGAGGTCAAGTTCAACCTGGTCGGCCCACGGCCTTTCGCGCCGCCCAACGTCTATTGGTTCTCCATCTCGGGGGCCCTCATCATCCTCTCACTTGTATCCATAATCTTCCTGGGGATAAACCTGGGCATCGAGTTCAAGGGCGGCTACCTGCTCAAGGTAAGGCTGGATAAGCCCGCCGACGTGGAGGAGGTGCGCGGCATCCTGGACCAGTATGCCGACCAGGGCCTCGGCGAGAGCATCGTGCAGACGGGGGAGTCACCTGACGGCCCCGAGCTCATCCTGCGCATGCCCTATATCGAGGACGCCAGGGTACGCAACGACACCATCGGCGCGGTCAAGACGCAGATAGAGGAGCTGTACGGCTTCGCCGACAAGGACGGCGACATGGGCATAATCCAGGAAGAACAGGTGGGCTCGGAATGGGGCCGGGAGGTGAGCGTGAAGGCGCTTATCGCCCTGGGCGTCTTCCTGGTGATCATTCTCATCTTCATCACCTTGCGCCTGGAGTTCAAGATGGGCGTGGCGGCTATCATCGCCCTCGTCCACGACACCCTCATCACCGTGGGTATCTACTCCTTGACCGGACGGCAGGTGACCCCGGTGACGGTGATCGCCTTCCTGACCATCCTGGGATATTCCCTCTACGACACCATCGTGGTCTTTGACCGCGTGGAGGAGAACTCCAACCTCATGGCCCGCTCCGGGAAGATCTCCTACGCCGACATCGTCAACGAGAGCGTCAACCAGACCCTGATGCGCTCTGTCGGCACCACCCTGACCACCCTGCTGCCCATCGTCACCATCCTCATCTTCGGGGGCGGGACCCTGAAGGACTTCGCCTTCGCCCTCTTCCTGGGGGTGTTCCTGGGCGCGTATTCCTCGGTCTTCCTGGCTTCCCCCATCCTGGCCGTATGGAAGGAGAGGGAGCCGCGCTACGCCGCAGTGCGCGAGAAGGTAGAGGCCCGGGGCGCGCGCGACGCCATCCTCATCACCTCGCCCAAGCCGGCCGCAGCCGTAGCCGGGGCGGGGAAGGCCAAGGTGGCCGCGCCGGTGGAAGAGAGCGACGTAGAAGCGGTGGAACAGGCCCCCGGGGAGGCAAAGGAAGAGCCCAAGCCCGCAGCAGCGAAGCCGGTTGCCAGGCCCGCTGCCTCAAAGCAGGCCGCGGCCGCATCGGCACAGCGCAAGAAGGCCACCACCAAGGGACCCGGCGGCGGCAAGAAGAAGAAAAGAAAGAAGAAAAAGTAACCCCAACGCTTAAGCAACTCCCACAACATCATTATGAGTACGTTCACTTCGTTTTGACGAGCCCTCCCGCAACGGCATTGACAGCACTCCTCAACTTTAAGATGAGCATTCCCCAACGTCATGACGAGCCCACCCCAACGTCATTGCGAGGAGCCGCCTGCGGCGACGTGGCAACCCCTACCACGCCGCCAGCATCTGCGGATTCTCTCGGGGAAGATGCACATGCTCTGCAACGTTTGATGACAACCAATCCGACCTTTAACGTTCCTGAGGAGCAATCCCCGAAAAACGGTTTCGAATGAGACCTGTCTAGTCATCCTTACCGATAATATGGCAGTATCAAATATAAGAGAGGTTCGGGCACAGGCCGACGGTAGGAGGAGCCGCGTTGTCCCAGTCCATAGATTCGCTCATACAGAAGATAAGGTCCTATAACGGCAAGGGTGACACCAGGATCATCAAGGATGCCTACGAGTTCGCGCGCACCCACCATGCGGAGCAGCTGCGACGCAGCGGCGAGGAGTTCATCCTCCACCCCCTGGGAGTGGCCCACATCCTGGCAGACATGCAGATGGACGAGACCACCCTGGCCGCCGCCCTCCTGCACGACGTGGTGGAGGATACCGAGATATCCCTGGACGAGGTGAAGCGCAAGTTCGGCCCCGAAGTGGCAGAGATAATCGACGGGGTTACCAAGCTGGACCGCATCTCCTTCGCCAACCGCGAGGAAGAGCAGGCCGAGAACTTCCGCAAGATGTTCGTGGCCATGGCCCGCGACATCCGCGTGGTCATCA
>CAYHAT010000168.1:0-7570 GCA_964354675.1 uncultured Actinomycetota bacterium
GTCAACAGCGAGTCGTGCACTTGCACGGTACGGCATTCCGCGATCACCACCTCGGCAAGCCCTCCCGTCGCCACCACGGTGGCTCCCTCCCCAAACTCCTCCTGCATGAGCTCGACGACCCGGTCCACCTGGCCGGCGAAACCGAAGATGATCCCCGACTGCAGGCTCCAGACGGTGTTCTTGCCGATGACCGAGGGGGGACGGTGGAGGTCCACCCGCGTAAGACGGGCAGCCGCCCTGAAGAGGGCTTGGGAGGATATCTCGATGCCTGGCGCTATAACCCCGCCCAGGTAATCCCCCCGTTCGGATACGGCATCGAAGGTAGTGGCGGTGCCGAAATCCACCACGATGCTCGGCCCCCCATACCTTTCGAAGGCGGCCACGGCGTTCACCAGCCGGTCCGGACCGACCTCCTTCGGGTTGTCTATCAGCACGCGGATCCCCGCGTCGATGTTTGTTCCGACGATGAGCGGCTCGAAGTCCCAGTAATCCCTGGTCATCTGCTCCAGTGCCATGGTTGACGAAGGGACCACTGACGAGATGATAACCGCGTCGAAGCCGGCGAAGGAAAGCCCCTTGAGCATGAGGAAGCCCTGGTAATAAAGGGCGAGCTCATCGCCGGTCTTGTTGGGGTCTGTGGATACCCTCCAATGTCCCACCAGGTCGGGCCCATGGTAGGCCCCGATCACCGTCTGGGTGTTCCCCACGTCTATCGCCAGCAGCATGATGGACCTCCACCTGTCTACTATAAACGCCTGTGCTCCCGATACGATGCCTTACTCATTATCCTAAACCTCTGCACCCAAGACTACCCTTTTTGCTCTTCGGATGGGTGAGGTCGGTGCTAGCTCGTTCTTATGGCAGCGGTATGGCCTGGTTCCGCCCGGCCAGGCGGCCCTCAGCCCTCCGTCCGTCGCAAGGGTTCCAGCTCCAATGCGATATCCAGGGCCCTTGCGCTGTGGGTGATAGCCCCCACGGAGATGAGGTCGACGCCCGTTTCCGCGTAGGCCACGATGTTATCCAGGCCGATGCCGCCCGAGGCTTCCAGTTTGACCCTGCCGCGCGCGTTCCGCACCGCTTCGGCGACCTCTGCAACGCTCATGTTGTCGAGCATGACCACGTCCGCTCCTGCCTGGATGGCCTCCTCCAGGTCGGCGAGGCGTTGCACCTCCACCTCCACGTCCGCCTCTTCTCCCACCGCTTCCCGGGCCGACTCCACCGCCTTGCCTACCCCGCCCACGGCCACGATGTGGTTGTCCTTTATCAACACGGCGTCGTAGAGCCCGAAGCGGTGGTTCTTACCTCCGCCGGCCCGCACGGCGTATTTCTCGAGGCCGCGCAGCCCGGGCGTGGTCTTGCGCGTGTCCAATACGGTCGCGCCGAAAGGCGCGGCGGCGGCGACATACCGCGAGGTGAGGGTCGCTATGCCTGATAGCCGCTGCAGGAAATTCAAGGCCGTTCTCTCGCCCTCTAATATGGTCAAGACCGACCCCTCGACGACGGCTATCTCGCTCGCGGCCGCAAGGTGATCGCCATCGTTCACCAGCGGCTGGAAGTTCACCTTGTTGTCGAGCAGCCGGAAGGCCATGGAGGCGAGGGGGAGGCCGGCCACCACTCCCTCCTCGCGGAGTATGATCCGACCCCTGCCCCTGGCGTCGGGGGGGACCAGGGCGCGGGAGGTGATGTCACCTGAGCTCTGCAGGTCCTCGTCGAGCGCTTTCCGCACCGCCTCCATACATATGCGCCTGAAATCCTCGTCCACGGCTCATGGCTCCTTTGCCTCGACCGCCGGCTTCCCATAGCCTGGACCCGTCAATCCACCTACCGGCCTGAGCTCGTGCACGATCTCACCGCCGCTCAAGTGGAAGACTATATGCTTGCGCCAGAACTCCGCCTGTCCCGGGAAGTCCACCCGGTAATGGCAGCCCCGGCTCTCCTCGCGCATGAGCGAAGCCTTGACCATCAGGGTGGCCAGGGTGATCATATTCTGGAGCTCGAACCCCTGGGGGTTGAGGTACTCCACCTGCAGCACCTCGAGGTTCTTCTCGAGGAATTCCCTGATCTCGTTCAGTCCTTCCTCGCTCCTCCGGAATCCAACGCAATCCATGATCATTTGCTGCAGGAAGCGGCGCAACAGGCTTATCTCCACCGGCAGGTGGCTCCTCTTTGCCTTATGGCTCAGCTCGCAGACCTTGTCGAGGCCTCCGGCGCCGTCTTCCACCGCCAGCGGCAGGTCCTGCATGATGCGCCAACTGAACACCAGGCCCTCGAGGAGGGAGTTCGAGGCCAGCCGGTTGGCCCCATGCACGCCGGTGCAGGCGACCTCGCCGCAGGCATAGAGCCCCTTTATCCGCGTCCTCCCATGCAGGTCGGTCACCACTCCGCCGCTCATGTAATGGGCGGCGGGCGAGACGGGTATGGGCACCTGGGTTATGTCCACGCCGGCCTCGAGGCAGTGTTTGTAGATAGTGGGAAAGCGCTCCTTGAGCTTATCCGCGGGGATGTGGGTGGCGTCGAGAAACAGGTGGTCCCGGTCCAGCTTCCTCATCACCCGCACCATCTCGTTGACCACCGTGTCGCGCGGCGCCAGGTCCATGAGGGGATGGACTCCCTCCATGATCCTCTTTCCAGTGTGGTCCACTATCACCGCCCCCTCTCCCCGCAAGGCCTCGCTGATCAGCCAGCGCGGTGTCTCGGGAAGGTGCAGGGAAGTGGGGTGGAACTGCATGAACTCGAGGTCGGAGACCTCCGCTCCGGCGCGTAAGGCCATGGATACCCCGTCCCCGGTGCATATCTCCGGGTTGGTGGTAACCGGGTAGAGCTGGCCCATGCCTCCCATGGCCAGCACCACGACGGGGGCGCGGAAAAAGTTTATCGTCCCTTCCTCGGCGTTCATGCCCAGGACACCGGCGCAGCGTCCGTCAACGGTGAGGATGTCGATGACGTAGTAATTCTCGAATACGTCGAGGCGTTTGTTATACAGGAGCCGCCGCGTGAGGCTGGCCTCCAGCTCGCTCCCGGTGGCGTCTCCCTGCGCATGGGCCACCCGCCGCCGGGAGTGGCCCCCCTCCACGGTCAGGTCGAGGTGGCCGTCCACGCAATCGAAATGGGCTCCCACCTCCTCGATGAGCTCGGTGATGCGCATGGGTCCCTCGCGCACCAGGGCCCATACCGCGTCCTCCTCGCACAATCCCTTCCCAGCCTGTACGGTGTCCTGGAAGTGGAGCTCGGGGCTATCGTCCGCTCCCAAGGCCGAGGCGATGCCCCCCTGGGCGATCCTGGTCGCGGTTACGGTGAGGGTGGTCTTGGTGAGCAGGGCCACCCTGAAGCGCCGCGCCGCCCGCAAGGCGGTGGAAAGGCCCGCTACGCCGCTTCCCACCACCACCAGGTCGAAGGCGACGCCCGGCAGGTCTTCGAGGTCGAAATTGACGAGATAGCGTGGGATCACGGCGTACCTTTCACGGGTCACATGGATGCTACCCTATCTCCAGCATCCTTTCCACGGCCAGAAGAGCGTTCAGACGGATGTCCTCCGGCACCGTTATCCTCGGTTCCAGGTCGCGCAAGGACCTCTCCACCTTCTCCAGGGTGATGAGCTTCATGTCCGGGCACAGCGGCTCCTCCTGCGGGAAGAAGAGTCTCTTAGCGGGGAGCTTCTTACACAGGGGATATCCCATACCCGCCTCGGTCAAGACGATTATCTCGTCGCTCCCGGCCTCCGCGATCACCTTGAACATGCCGGACGTGCTGGCCACCTCGTCCGCCAGGTCCAGCACCTCCTCGCGGCACTCGGGGTGGGCGACCACCAGGGCCGACGGGTGCAGGTGCTTTTGCTCCAGCACCATATCGACGGTTATGTTGTCGTGGATGGGGCAGCAGCCCTCCCAGATGATCAACTCCCTGCCCGTGATCTTCTGCACGTACCGGCCCAGGTTCTTGTCGGGCGTGAAGATTATCTCCGGCGCGTCGATCGCCTGCACCACCTGCACGGCGTTCCCCGACGTGCAGCAGTAGTCGCTCTCCGCTTTCACGGCGGCGGTGGAATTGACGTAGGTGACCACCGCGGCCCTCGGATACAGCTTCTTCAGGGTGATCAATCCCTCCGGCGTGATAGTGTCCGCCAGGGGACATCCCGCCTCCGGCTCGGGCAGCAGGGTTATCTTGTCGGGGTTTACGATGGCCGAGGTCTCGGCCATGAAGTGGACGCCGCAGAACACGATGACCTCGGCGTCCACGCCGGCTGCCTGTCGGGCCAGGCCCAGCGAATCGCCCACGAAGTCCGCTATATCCTGTATCTCAGGCCTCTGGTAGTTGTGGGCCAGGATGACCGCCCGGTGCTCTTTGCGCAGCCGCGCTATGTTTTCGAGCCTCTTTCTGTCGGCGTCCATCACCGTACCGGCACCCCCGCGTTCTTTTCCCGGCATCACCTCCGGTGCCTTCCCACCGACCGATGCCGTGCTCCGGTTCTTTATAACCCCCGCCTCTATATATAGTTATAGTGAGTCCGGTATAGACTCCTGAAGACCGCCCCTTATAAAAAAGCGCTCATCCCCAGCGCATGTGGGTAACCGGCAAGCCATAGACAAACTTATAACCGCTAGAGGCACTTTAACTGCTCTTATGAGTATGGGGCTCGTGCAGCTGCTCCATCACTACCCACTTCTGTGAGAAGAACCCCGAGATCGGGGGTTTCCCCCACTCGCGTCCCCGGCTTTCTTCCTCAGCAGATATCATCCGCCGTAACGTGGTCTTCGATGTGGCTGACCCGGTTGTGCTCGTCGACGTAAACGACCCGCGGCTTCATACTGCGCGCTTCCTCCTCATCCACGATGCTGAAGGAGAAGATGATTATGGTATCGCCCTTATGGATGAGGCGGGCTGCTGCACCGTTCATGGCGACAGTCCCCGACCCCGGCTTACCGCCTATGACGTAGGTCTCCAGCCGGCTGCCGTTGTCTATGTCCACCACCATCACCCTCTCGTAGGAGATGAGGTCCGCCGCCTCCATCAGTTCCTTATCGATGGTTATGCTCCCGACGTAATGCAGATCCGCGTCGGTAACGATAGCCCTGTGGATCTTGCTCTTGAGCATTATCCGCTGCATAGCCTCGTCTGCTTTCTCTCTGTTCTATAGCTCTCCTGCAGGTATTATGACCTGCATAATACTCGGCTTCTCCCCATTAAAAATATATCATAATGATGCCCCGGTCCATAGGTACGTCCGGATTTTCCACCCACGCCCGACAGCCTGCACCGCGAAAGCGACAGCGCCGCCCGGAGGGCGGCGCGACGGTGCCAGTGCCTCCCCATGTCCGCATGTGGAGGCCTGGCACGCGTACATCCGGACGTCAGCTCCTTACCTCCAACAACACGTTATCTATAAGCCGCGCCTTGCCTACCCGTGCGGCCAGGGCTATCAGCACTTCCCCCTCCAGCCTTTCTACCGGCTCCAGCAGGTCCCAGTCCACCGCCATCACATATTCCGGCTGCACCAGTGGCTCCTCCGCGATGAGCTCCCACATCGCCGCGATGACTTTGCCGGGGTCCCTCTCCCCTCGCGCCACCAGGTCCTCCGCCAGGCGCAGCGAGCGGCAGAGCACGGCTGCGGCCTTCCTCTCCTCCGGCTCCAGGTAGATGTTGCGCGAGCTCATGGCCAGGCCATCGCCCTCCCGCACCGTGGGACAAGCCACGACCTCGATATCGAAGTCCAGGTCCCGCGCCATTTTACGCACGACCAGCACCTGTTGGGCGTCCTTGAGCCCGAAATAGGCGCGGTGGGCGGGGACGATGTGGAAGAGCTTGGCCACCACCGTGGCCACGCCGCGGAAATGGTCGGGGCGCGCCGCGCCACACAGGGTGCCGGTGATCTCCTCCACCTCGACGTAGGTCAGGTAGTGTTCTGGGTACATGTCCTCCACTCGGGGATGGAAGATGCAGTCCACCCCTGCTGCGGTAGCCATCTCCTCGTCCCGGGAGAGGTCGCGCGGGTAGTCCTCGAGATCCTCGCCGGGACCGAACTGGGTGGGGTTGACGAAGAGGCTCACCACCACGTAATCGCATTCGTCCCTGGCGGTGCGCATGAGCGACACGTGCCCGGCGTGGAAAGACCCCATGGTCGGGACCAGCCCGACGGTCTTGCCCCCGCAGCGTTGTTCCTCTGCTATCCTTCTCATCTCATCGACGCTGGTGACGACCCTCATCCGTTATCTCCCAGTGCTGGCAGTAAAGCGGTATCCGGTATCCGACCTTATAAATGATGCCGCAGGAGTTCCTCGATCTCCTCGCAGCGGGCCTTGCTCACGTCGGCCTCCGCCAGGTCAAGGGCGAACATGGAGAGTGAGGTGTACACCTTGAGCAGCTGTTCCCTCTCCTCCCGCTCCAGGCATTCCAGGTGGCGGCGCAGCACGCCGATATCCCCCCGTGCCACCGGCCCGGTGAGCGCTTTCTCCGTTCCCAGCCTCTTGAGATTCTCCACCGTCCCCTCGATGAGGGGAAGCAGGGCCTTCAGCGCTTTATCGCGGTGCAGGCCGATCTCCTGGTAGACCAGTTCCGCGGCATGTTCCAAGGCCACCAGCAGGTTGCTCGCCACCACCGCCCCGATATGGTAGAGGGTTTTGTCTTTCTCGGCCAGGGGCACGGGTTCTCCGCCGAGCTTGTGCACGAGGTCTTCCGCCCAGGCCTGGGTGTCGTCGTCGCGGGTGGTCACGGCGAAGACCGAACCCGGGATGTTCTTCACCGCCCCCCGCACGTCGGCGAAGGTCTGCAGGGGGTGTACGCTGGCCGTCCTGGCGCCCAGTTGCTCGGCCGGCTCCAGGACATCCAGGCCCAGGGCCCCGCTCATGTGCACGATATGATCGCCCTTTTTCACCGCTTCCCCGCTCACCAGGCTGAGGCAGGCATCGGCGATGAGGTCGTCGGGGGTGGTGATGATGATCGCGTTGCCCTTCTTGCCGGCCTTCACCACGTCCGAGGTGAGGGCCGCGCCCTTGATATGCTTCGCGACCTGCCGGAGGGATTCATCGCTGCGGGAGGCTACGGCGATCAACTGCTCCCCTTTGCGCTGCAGGATCTGGCCCACGGCCGTTCCTACCCTGCCGCCGCCGATGATCACGAAGCGGTCCGCTCTCTTAGCCATGCCATTCCTCCTTATCGTACCGGAAGGCCACCCGCGCCTCGATCCGGTCTCCATGCCGGAAATGCCGGGACGCTCCTATCTCCCCTGGCAGTGTGACTTGCGGCCGGAGCTCCAGCAGTGGGACCATCACAAAATCCCGCTCCAACATGCGGGGGTGGGGGATGATCAGATGCTCTTCCTGTAACTCTAAGTCGTCGAAGAGCAGTATGTCCACATCGATGATGCGGGTCCCCCATCTCTCTGCCCGAACCCTGCCAAGTTTTTCCTCCACTTCCCCACAGGCGGCGAGCATGCCGTGGGGATCGCGGGTGGTGGACAACAGCGCCACCAGGTTCAGGAAGTCGGGCTGTTCGAGCACCCCCCAGGGCTCCGTCTCGTAGACCGACGATACCTCCAGCACCTGCACGTCTTCCATTCCATCGAGGAGGCGCAGGG
>CAYHAT010000169.1:0-3299 GCA_964354675.1 uncultured Actinomycetota bacterium
CCCCCCCACTTTCTTAGGGTCAGGCGCCAATAGCCAACCGGTTTTCCAGCAACGCCCGACAGCCTGCAGCGCGAAAGCGCCAGCGCCGTCTTCGGCGCGACTGGCACGTGTACGTCCGTGACCCTGCCGTCTCCGGGCTCTGATACAATTCCCCTTGGAGGTGAAGAGTTTGGAGCCCGGTATAAAGGCGGTGTTCTTCGACGCCGGCAACACCCTGCTCCTGCCGCATCCCTCCGTGGAGGAGGTGTGCGTGGAGGTGCTCGCGGGACACGGCTACCACCCCTCCCTCGCCGACTTGCAGCGCGGCCTGGACCGCGCGGAGCGCTACTACGAGGAGAGGTACTGGTCCGACGACACCTTCTGGGCTTCGGAAAGAGAGGCTGCCGCCATGTGGAGCGAGATGTACGCCCTGGCCATGGCGGAGGTGGGCGTGGAGGCTTCTCCGGCCATGGGCCGCCAGCTCTACGACGAGTTCGGGAGGGGCGAGCGCTGGACCCTTTTCCCCGATGTCCTCCCCGCCGTACGGGAGCTGCACGCCATGGGCATGCGTATGGGGATCGTCTCCAACTGGGACGCGCGCCTCCCCGGCCTCTGCCACCACCTAGGGCTCAGCCGCTACCTGGACTTCGTGATAAGCTCCGCCAACCTGGGGCTTATCAAGCCGGAGGCATCCATCTTCCAGAGCGCCCTGGGCCGGGTCGGTGCGGCCCCCGGGGAGACGGTGCACGTGGGGGACCATTACTACGCCGACGTGCTCGGGGCGAGGGCGGCCGGCATCCATCCCATCCTCCTCGACCGCTGGGAATGGTCCTCGCATCCAGACTGTACGGTTATCACCAGCCTCGCGGAGCTCCCCGGCTTGGTGTTATCCGGCTCCATCCTGCCTTGAGGCAGTTCGCCGACGTCGAGGCCAACCTGAAGCGGGCGGAGGAGCTCCTGGACAAAGCCTTCGCTATGGGATGCGAGATGGTCATCCTGCCCGAGTTCTTCACCTCGGCGGTGGCCTTCCATCCCGACATGTTGAACGCCGCTCTTCCCTTCGACGGCCCCGCCCGGGAGGATCACCCCTTCCGAGGACCCGCCGGACGGCTTCTGGATCCCCAAGCTGCCCTGGCTCATCAGGTTGGTGTGGCCGCTGGTATTACAAACGTACCCATGCCAAAGGGTCAGGCCCCAACAATCGAACTTCCCGGCACGCAACACTTTGGGGTCAGGCCTCAAAACTTTCACTGCGGACAGTGCAGAGTTTTAAGGCCCGACCCTATTGGTAGGTGACGGGGATGTCCTCGGAGATGAGGTGGATCCAGGTCTGTCCCGGCCGCAAAGGCACGGGGTTGCCGTTCTCGTCGACGAAGGTGGTGGGCACCGAGCGGCTGGCTTTCCTCCAGGTGGCGTGGTAGACCTTGCCGCCGGTGAAGACGAGACACTGGCCGCTCCCGGTCACCTGTGATACGGGGACGGGGGAGCCGGCGACGTCCCTGAGGCCGCTGTTGGTGACGGTGACGTACTGCACGATCACGTTACGGGGCGCTACCCTCCTCCCGGTGGTGAGGTCGGTATGGGGCGCTCCCTGGATGGAGTGCAGGTAGGTGTCGCTCGCCGTATCGTATCCATACGAAGCGGCACACATAGCGGCTTTGTAGGCGATGTTTATGGCCGCAGCCTGGCCGACCATTACGCTCTCCTGGGCGGCCCCTTCATCGCCTGCCACTTCCTCGCCCGCCGTCTCGTCCGCGGATCCCTCGGCTTCCTCCTCGACTTCTCCCCGGGGGTCCGCGAAGTACAGGCCGCTGTCGGGCAAGGAGCTGAACGAATCCCCCATCTCCAGCAGGTACTGCCGCAGAAGGGCGGTGCTGGTGTAGAGGTTGTGGGGAGCGCTCCGGGTGCGTTCCCTCCAGAAGTGGGTGACATCCTCGGTTATAAACATCATCCCCGATGCCTGGACCATGGATATGACAGCACTCGAGCCGCCGCTGCAGATGAGCAGGGGATTCAAGAAGTAGGTGATATCTATATCGGAGGGACGGGCGCTGCGGGTGGGGCCGATGGACGGCGATTCCTTGCCGAGATATATACAGATGAAACGGGTGATCCCGCCCTCCACGAGCTCTTCGTACACCAGGTCGGCGTCGATGATGCCGCTCTGGGGCCGCGCCTTGGAGTCGTTTTCGACCTTAACGGCCAGGGGTCGGCGGGTCACGAGGTCCGATGCTGCCACCACTTCTCCGGTGAGAGGATTGACAGGCGGTTTTTCCGGCTCGGGGGCCAGCACTACGCCATCAGTGGCAGCGCTGGTCGCGGTGCATCCGGCCAGGGGAGCAAGGAGGGAGAGGAGGACGAGGATCATAAGGGAGATGGCAAGGATTCCCTGCAAGCGCCTATTCGGTTTCGCGGCCATGCTTTCGGCTCCTTTCCGCTTCTTTTCCTTTCTTTATTCACTCCCCGCCGGTGTCTTTCCTTTATTGCAGATGTAAGACCGGTAATCATTAAAGCTGGTTCCCGATGTTTTACATCTTATCCAACGCCGGTTGCAGTGTCGTATCTACACGCCGAAGAGGTGCGCGGCGTTCCGTCCCAGGATGTCCGCTTCCAAGGCGGCGCCTCCCATGCCGGCCCGAGCGTCGGACAGGGTGCGGTCGTATGGCAGGAGGGGATAGTCGGTGGCGAAGAGGATCTTGTGCATGCCGGCCGCAGCGGCGGCCAGCCGGTATATCTCACTGCGGTAGAGCAACACTTTGGGGTCAGACCTCAAATATCTGCCTCTCCACCCACTGCGGCTAGGTTAATCGCTGCAAACATGATAGGCAATTTTTGAGGTCTGACCCCAAAGTGTTGCCCCGGTTATCATCCCCCGCTACTCACACTTTTGGGAGAAGAACTATAATATCAAAAGCGTGGATAACCCTGGAAAGACGCTTGATACGGGGTAAGAGATGGAAAGCGTACTGTTTTTTGTCCTGCTGGCGGTGGTCGTCTTCCTGGCCGTCTTCGCCTGTTACCTGTTGGTGCGCATCATCAAGGTCTATATACGGTCCCGCAGGCTTGAGACGATGCGCAGCTACGAGACCATAATGTACGCGGCCTTGCAGAAACTCAGCCCCGAGCGCACGCTGCAGACCCTCCTGCCGGACCCCGACCCCAAGGCCCTGGAGGAAGTGCTGCTGCGCATGGGAGACGAAGGGGCGGAGGATTGGAAAAAGAAGGTCATCGAGCTCTACGACCTCTCCGGTTTTACCGACGCCCGCATGCGCCAACTCAACTCCCACTCCAAGTCCAAGCGCAGCGACGCGGCGCGCCGC
>CAYHAT010000169.1:3309-7563 GCA_964354675.1 uncultured Actinomycetota bacterium
CGCCGCCTGGGTAGGGTAGGAGACCCGCGAACGGTACCCAAGCTCAAGGAACTCCTCCGGGATCCCAAGGAGGAGGTGCGCGAGGCGGCGCTCTTCGCACTGGGCAGGATCGGGACGCGGGAGGCGCTGGAGTCCATGCTCGACGCCTTGGACAGCGGAGGCCGCTGGTCCCAGGAGAAAGTGGCCGAGGCCGTGGAAGAGGCGGGCGATGAATCGCGCCGCGTCCTGGTCGGGCTCCTGCGGGACGGCAATCCCTCGCGGCGCGCCTTCGCGGCCGAGGTCATGGGGGGGATAGGCGGCGCGGAGGAGGCGGTCCACCTGGAGGAGGCCCTCGAGGACGAGGAGGTGAACGTAAGGGCGCGGGCCGCCGATTCGCTGGGCAGGATGAGGCATCGCCTGGCCCGCCCCGCGCTCCTGATGGCCCTCGACGACCCGGCCTGGGAGGTGCGCGCGCAAGCGGTCAAGGCCCTGGGGAAGATAGGCGAGGAGCTCGATGCACCTCGCCTGGCGGAGATGTTGCGCGACGACGCATGGTGGGTCCGCAACAACGCCGCGGCCGCCCTGCGGGAGATGGGGGAGACGGGGGAGAGACCATTGCAGGAGATGCTCTGGGACGAGGACCGCTTCGCCCGGGAGACCGCGGCCCAGGCCCTGGAGGAGGGCAGCATCGTGGAAAGGCTGGTGAAGGACATGCGGGAGGGCGATGAAAACCCGGAGGCCGGCCGCGTCCTGCACCGCCTGGCGGAGATCGGGAGCGTGGGGACGATCATCCAGGTCCTCTCCGACCTCCCCGATGCGAAGGTGAAGGCCAGGCTCGTAGGGCTGCTCGAAGATATCGAGGACCCCGTGCTGGGCAAGACCCTGGAGAGAGCGGCGCGGGAACTGGAGAGCTCGGGAACGCGGGCCTCGCGCGAGCCGGCGCACGGGGAGGAGGGGAAAGAACCCGGGGGTCCCAAGGGCGAGGAGCGCGAGCTCTGATGTCCGCCTATTATGTCCTGGCATACCTGGCCGTCACCTATTACATCGTCCTCTATTCCATCCATCTGCTCCACCTGGTCATCGGTTATAAGGCCGCGCTGCGCTGGAAGAAGATGGGATATCTAGAGGAAGCCCACCGCTTATCCCGCAGCGAGATGGTGCCTCCACTCACCTTGGTCGTGGACATCGACTCCACGGGGGAGGACTCCGCGCAGTGGGTCGACCACGCCCTCTCCCAGCGCTTCCCGGAGATGGAGGTGCTGGTGGTGTGCAGGGATAGTGACGACGAGAGGTCCAGGGGGCTTATCAGGACCTATTACCTGCGCCGCGTGGACCGGGTATACCGGCGTACATTGCAGGCCCCACAGGCCCTCGAGGTCTATCAGAGCGACGACCACAGGCTGGCCCTGGTAAGGACGGACGGAGCCGCGGGGGGCAGCTCGCTGAACCTGGCCCTGAACCTGGCCCGCTACCCCATGTTCGGGGTGGCGGACCGCAGCCCACGCCTGGAGGACGACTCGCTGTTGTGCATGGTGAGGCCGTTCATGGAGGAGGAGATGAGCGTGCCGGCGGTGATGGGGGTCGAGCTGCCGTTGGACATGGAGGGAGAGGGCCTCCTGCCCCCCCGCCGTATTACCAGGTTCGCGCTCATGGAGTCGCTGCGGGTGCAACTGGGGTTCATGGTGGGGGCGCCCTACCTGGGCGGGCCTGCCGCCGCCTACAGCTCGCTCGCCCTTTACCGTAAAAGCGACCTCCTGGATGCGGGAGGTTTCAAACCCGGCCTCTCTTACATGGCGGCGGAGATGGATATGACCCTTCGCCTGCACCGCCTGATGCACGAGAAAAGCCGCCGATACCGTTTCGTGTTCCTTCCCCAACTGGTCGTGCGCCGTCCCTTCCCGTGCACCTTGAGGGAGTGTTTCAACGAGTTCAGGGAGAGGCAGAGAGGGATCTCCACCGCCCTGTGGTCCGAAACCGGCATGCTCTTCAGGGCTCGCTACGGCCGCCTGGGTGTGGTGCAGCTCCCGTCCTTCTGGCTCTTCGTAAAGATGGCACCGGTTCTGGGTTTCGCCGCCTTTGCCCTATCCATCCTCTTCTTCGCCTCCGGCCGGGTGGGGTGGCCGGTCTTCGCCGCCTTCCTCACCGCTTCCATGCTGTATCCGGCCCTGGTGGGGGCGGGGGCGGTGGTAGCGGCCCGCAGGGAGCTTGGGATATTAAAGGGCCAGGGGGCGGCGCTCTACGGCTACGCCTTCCTCACCCAGTTCTGGTACCGTCAGCTTATCGCGCTGGCCCCCCTCCTCGGCCTGACCCGCAGCGGGAAAGCGAGATAGGATGAGGCATCACCGGTACCGCTTGTATCTCCCCAGAAGGTGGAGGTCTTGGGTGGCGGGTTAAGATAGAGGTGTGGAAAGGATCCGGACGCCACCGGGTCATGACAGCAGGGATGAGAATATGGGGGCATCACCGCGCCGTGATAGCAAAAGAAAAACCCTGATATGGAGATGGGGCTACCCGCTCTTCAGCGCGCTATGCCTGGCCTGGCTGCTCGTGCGCAGCGGCCGCAATCCCTCCCGCATACACTATCCCTGCCAGCAGGCGGCGGCCGCCCACTCGACGTGGGTCCTGGCCGCGCTGGGAGCCGGGTTCATCAGCGCGCTCAGCAGGCGCAAGGGGGGACGCCGTTGGCTGATCCCCGTCCTCACCCTGGCCTTGCTCGCCTCCCTCTCCGTGGTGATCGGAGGAGCTCCGGCGGTGGAGGCGGTAGGAGAGAGCATCCCCGACCTGGCGGAGGCGCGGGCACGCGCGGCTTCACTGGTCCCCAAGGCATGGACGGCTGCCCAGCCGGGCGGCGGGCACGACGTCTTCGTCGTCGATCACGTGCCGGTACCCGCGGCAGGGAGCCCCCATCACCAGGGCGTGCAGGCTCTTATCCGCTTCCTCGACGAGGGAGGGGTGTCCCTCTATAAGAGTGCCGCCGACTTTCCGGGTGCGGGACCGGACGGCATCATAGCCGCCACCGATGTGGTCCTGATCAAGGTCAACGCCGCCTGGGACCAGCGAGGCATGACCAACACCGACGTGGTGCACGGCCTGATCACCGCCATCCTGGAGCATCCCGACGGCTTCACCGGCGAGGTGGTGCTGGTGGAGAACTGCGAGGGTGGCCCCGATTACAACCAGGTCTATAACAACGCCGAGAACCCGGCCCAGTCCTTCCAGGCGGTGGTGAACTCCTATGGCGACCCGGGACGGGTCTCCACCTCCAGCTGGTGGTCCTTCACCGACAACGCGGTCTACGAGTTCGACTCCGGAGACATGCGCCAGGGGTACGTGTTGCTGGGGAACAACGTTTCCTACCCCAAGTTCATCACCGGCAGGGGCACCTGCGTCTCCCTGCGCAACGGTGTCTGGACCGGCTCCGGCTACGACAAGAGCCGTCTCAAACTCATCAACGTACCCGTGCTCAAGAGCCACAACGCCGCCGGGGTCACCGCCAGCCTGAAGAACTACATGGGTGTCCAGAGCACCCACATGACCCGCAACGTGCATTACGACCTCATCTACAACGGGTTCATGGGCAGGATGATGAACGAGACCATCTACCCCTGCCTCAACATAATAGACGCCATCTGGGTGAGCCCATCCCACCCCGATGGGCCGGCCGCCCCTTATGCCAAGGCGGTGCGCACGGACATCCTGCTGGCGGGGACCGACCCCGTAGCCCTGGACTGGTATGCCGGCAAGCACGTCCTCTACCGCGTGAGCGGGTACGGGCGCCACGATCCCGATACTCCCTATGGCGAGGGGACCAACCCCTATCACGATGGGTCGAGCAATTCCGGCTATGCCTACGACGCCTTCCGCATCATGCTGGACAGCACCGCCTCGGTGCTGCGGCAGGGCGGTCATGACGTGACCCTGGACCCGGCGCTTATGTCCGTGCACGTGCGCGACCTCGCCGAGGGACTGGCCTGGTCCGGCGGCCACTGCGTCACCGGCGTCCCCGCCCCGGGGACGGAATGGCACTTCGCGGAGGGCACCACCCGCGAGGGCTTCGACGAATGGCTGTGCCTGCAGAACCCCCAGGGGGAGCAGGTCCGGGCCGACCTCACCTTCATGACCGGCCAGGGCGAGGTGATCCCCTACGGCGTGGACCTGGCGCCCCACTCCCGCACCACCCTGCACGTCAACCACATCCTGGGCCCCGGCAAGGACGTATCCGTATCCATGCGCGCCTCCGCGCCCATCATCGCCGAGCGGCCCATGTACTTCCTC
>CAYHAT010000170.1:0-7553 GCA_964354675.1 uncultured Actinomycetota bacterium
TCCGTCGTTGACATAAAACGAACCATAGCCTATCTTTATGGAAATTGCTTGTTAGGAGCAAATATTTACAATGGCAAAGATGAATGACCGCGAACTGGAAAGCTACACGCAGGAGCTGTGGGACACCATCATGCACATCATCCACGGCTTCCGCACCGGCATAGCCGCGGACGAAGGCGTCGAACTCTCCTTTCCCCAGATCATGCTGCTCATGGAGCTGCAGAGGTGCGGCAACTGCAGCATGGGCGAGCTTTCCCAGCGGCTGCGCATAACCCAGGGGGTGGCCACCCGCATGGTGGACCGGCTGCTGGAGAAGGGCATGGTGGAAAGGGAGCGGGGCGAGGATGACCGCCGCGTGGTGCGGGTCAAGACGACGCAGAAGGGAAGCGCGATAGCGCAAGGGGTAGAGAAGCTCAACCGCGAGAAGATGCAGGAGCTTTTCCGGCACGTGCCCGCCAAGGAGAGGGCGGACCTCCTCGCGCTCCTAAAGGAAATAGAACAGCGGTTCGAAAAAGAAGGGACGCCTTAGCGCACTGCGCGGGCTGCAGGGACGGGAAAACGGGCGGCGGTTACTTAAGAAGCGAGGTTGGATCGCATTGAAGATATTCGGGTTTTTCGCCACACAATCTGAGAAGAGGCCCTGGCTGGTCGTGATCGTGGCCGGCCTCATCACCCTCTTCCTCGCCGCCGGCTTCCCGCGCATAAGCACCGAGCTCAGCCAGGAAGCGATGATGCCCAAGAGCTACGAATCGATACAGGCCTTAAACGAGGTGCAGGACCTTTTCGGGGGCATCACCAACGAAACCGCACTCGTGGTGGCTGATGACGTAGCGGATCCCGAGGTCGCCAGGGTGCTGTTCGGGTGGAGCACGGAGAAGCTGGTGGAGGCGGGTTTCGAGGAAGGGGACATCCTCAAGGTAGAGACCTATCTCGATTTCTTGAGATACAGGCTGCCCGAGATGATGAAAGCGGCGGGGGTGGAAAGCGATATCGATCTTAGCGCCATAGACGATGCCACGCTCGCGCAGTTTCTGCAGTTCTACCTCGATCCCGATCCGGAATCCCCGGGCATGGACCTGCTGGCGGCTTACGCCGGCGACGATCTCACCCCCGAGATGCAGGAACAGTTAATGGTCGCGTTCGAGGAAAACAGCGAGAACATCGCCAAGAGTATCTCCGAGGAAGGGAATGCGACCATCGTCAACTTCCAGCTCAATCCAGATCTGTCCCAGAGCGAGCTGATGGAAGTGGGGAGGAAACTGCGGAAGTTCACTACAAGCGAGTTCGCTGATATGGAAGGCGTCGAGACCTATGTTACCGGCAGCGCCACCAGTGAGTTGGACTCCAACGAGTTCATGGAGAAAGAGACGACGATGCTCATGGGCATCGCCCTCCTCTTCATCATGCTCATCCTCTACCTCACCTTCCGGCGCCTCTCCGATATCGGCCTGCCGCTGCTGATCATCATGGTGGGCATTTTCTGGGTCATGGGGTTGATGGGTTGGGTGGGCATCACCTATACCCCGATGAGCGTAGCCATCATGCCCCTGATGCTGGGTATCAACATCGCCTACGTCATCCATATCCTCAGCCGCTACTACGAGGAGAGGGAGGACGGGCTCGGCGTGGACCTCTCCGCTACCACCTCCATCAAGACGGTGGGAGTAGCGGTCTTTCTCACCGCCATCACCACCGTGTTCGGGTTCTCGTCCTTCATGATCACAGACATACCGCCCATGCGGGACTTCGGCCTCCTGTGCATGCTGGGCATTACCTTCAGCTTCCTGCTCTCGCTGACCCTGCTGCCCGCGATCATCGTCATCCGGGACCGGCGCAAGAAGGAGGCGAAGCTGGAAGCGCACCTAGAGAAGATGCGTAAGAGGCGCCGCGATGCCCGCTACGGCGTTTTCATCGACCGTGCCCTGGTGAGGATGGCCCTCGTGGCCGAGCGTCATCACTGGACGGTGGCGGTGATCACCATAGCCTTGGTGGCCTTCGGCATCTTCGCCATCTTTAACGTGAGGACGGGTGCGGACATACGCAAGATGTTTCCCGACAACACACCCAGCATGGAGGCCAGCGAGATGGTCACCGACATCTTCGGCCCCCAGGACATGGATATTATCCTGGTGAATGGAGACATCTACGATCCCGCAAACCTCGCCGCCCTCCTGGAGTTGGAGGACGCCATCCCCCGGGACGCGCGCAACCTGTCCGACAACAACGCTTACTTCGCACGCGACCGCATCAGCTCCATCGCGGATTACGTGGCCATGGGCTCCTCCGACGGTACCTTGCCGCAATCCAGGGAAGGGGTCGAGGAGATCGTAGCTAAACTCGGCATGCGTATGCCTCTTAAAGCCTTCGTTACCGAAGACGGCACCGCGGCCATGATCATCCTCAACTCGGGGTACCCGGAGACCGAGGACGAAATGATCCTGAAATCGGAGATCATGCGGGACAATTCCGCTGTAGTCGAGGAGAAAACGGATCTGGACCTGAGCTCCACCGGAATGACCGTGCTCATCGGCGACCTGTTGGGCAACATCGTCCCGACCCAGCTCCAGACCTCTGGCCTGGCCCTGCTGCTGTGCACCCTTATCCTCATCATCGTGTTCAAGTCCTTCATCTACGGCATCATCACCCTGGTGGTGGTGGTCTGCGGCATGATGGCGGAGCTGGTCTTCCTCCTCGTTCTGGGATGGCCCCTAGACCTGATGACGGTGATGGTGGCCTCGCTGGTCATCGGAGCGGGTGTGGACTTCGGCATCCATATCACCCACCGCTTCCGGGAGGAATTCCACGGCAACGGCAGCTCCGCGGAGGACGCCATCAGGGACACCGTGAAGAACGTAGGTCGGGCCCTGGTGGCCGCCGCCATGACCACCTGTGGCGTCTTCGCCATCCTGGGCTTCTCGGGCATGGGGATGATGCAGAGGTTCGGCTGGACCACGGCCATCGGCCTGCTGGGCGCCCTGTTCGGGGCGATCCTGGTCCTGCCGAGCGGGCTGACCATCGTTACCAAACGCCGGGGCAAACGGACACAACCCGCCATATCATCACCCCCGGAGGGCGGTCCGAGGACTACTTCTGAAGGATGATAGGCGCCCCACACGACGCTGAAGGTTACGAAGGGGTCGTGTCTTCGATCTTCGGTTTTCAAGCCTGCCAGTAAAGCTTTTGATTCTCGTGAACGTAAACCGAAGATCGAAGACACGACCCCTTCGTAACCTATAAAATAACGCCAGGAGGTTAAGGCCATGATCGTCACAGCCGTTATCCTTGCCGTGATAGCCACGTGCATGATCAACTACAGCGGCTACATGCAGAAACGGGAGCTGGATACGCTACCCCTCATCGGCTCGCAGAAGGCTTGGGAGACGGTTAAGGCTTTCTTCAAGTGCCGGCCGTGGCTGGAGGCCCAGGGGCTGCAGTTCGGGGGCACGTTCATCAAGGCCATCGCCGTGGGGCTGGCTCCCCTCTCCGTAGTGCAGCCCATCAACACGGCGGGGATAGCCCTGCTCGCCTGGCTGGCCATCACCAAGCTGGGTGAGAGGCCCAGCCTTTCCGACTGGCTGGGTATAGGGGCTATCCTCGCCGGTCTGCTAATGCTCGGCCGCAGCCTCATAGGTGTTCCCACCCAGGCCTTCAGCTACAACCCGTTCATACTCTGGTTCTTCGTCATCTTCTTTTTCGTCGTGGCGGGGTTCTCCCTCTTCAACGGCTTCGCCAAGAAGCACGCGCAAGCCCCTAACCTCATCGCCACAGCCTCGGGCATCCTCATCGGCCTCACCGCCGTCATCATCAAACTGGCCTGGAACGACTTCGGGAACCGCTTCTGGGAGCACGGCTTCCGCCATGCTTTGCTCTCACCTTTCCTCTGGCTCATCTTCGTGTTGCCGGTCATCACCCTGGTGCTGGACCAGATCGCCATCCAGAGAGGGAAGGCGATCACCGTGATACCTATCATCACCGGCATGTCCAACCTCATCCCCATCATCATCGGCATCGTGGCCATGCACGAGCCCATGCCCTCCAGTGGGGGCATGCTCTTCCTGCGCCTGGGTTCCTTCGTCTTCATCGTGGGTGGTTCCATCATCCTCTCCCTGCGCCGGGAGGAGGGCACGGAGAAAAAGCCGCGTACGCCCAGGTTGCATATCCACCACGGCAGGGCGATTGAAACGCAGGGACCGGGGATCCAGGGGAGCGAGCCCGGGGCTATGAAGTAACATGCGTGGTTTGCATCGCGTAAGCGACAGCGTCGCCCGAAGGGCGGCGCGACGGTGCCAGGCCCCCACATTTCCGAATGTGGGGGCCTGGCACGTGTACGTCCGCCAACCACTCATCAAGTAGTTTGATGGAGCCGGCGAGAGGAATCGAACCTCCAACCGTCCGCTTACAAGGCGGATGCTCTACCATTGAGCTACACCGGCTCGCCGTCCCCATTATATAAGACCAACGCACGTTCTGTGCCCCGCAGGGTGGGGTCTGGTCTTGCGTTTTGCCCCGCAGGGTGGGGTCTGGTCTTGCGTTTTGCCCCCGAAGGGGATGAAATGTCAAGACCTGACTCCCACTTCCCACCATTTCCCATTACGTAAGATCCAGGCCGGGATGAGGACCAGGGGTTGAGTTTCCTCAGCCCTTATGATCCTAGCGGTATCGCATCTCGTCGAGGAGGCGGCGGACCTCCTCGCTCACGCGGTCTTCCAGGGGAGCGCGGCGGCTTCCCGCCAGCCTGTCCATCTCCTCCCGGGTCTCCAGCAGCGCTTCCTGTGTCCGACCGAGCAGCGACTTACCGTCTATGGTGGCAGCTCCAAAGCCGCTTACCAGGTTGAGCAGCATGCGGTCGGAGGTGGCCACCACCACCTCGTTGTCGGGGACCAGCCGGCGCACTACTTTCTCGATGAAGGCATCGGCTGACTGGCGCCTGCGGGTGAAGACCACCGTCATCCCCTCACGCTCCTGCAGCACCGGCTCGGGCTGATCGGATCGGGCAGCATCGAAGACAACCATCACCATTTCGTAGTAGTCGGGCGAGGCCAAAGGCGAAAGCTCCTTGAGCAGGCCCTCCCGCGCGGCATCCTGATCTTTTTTCACCGTGACCGCTAGCTCGGGGTGGGTGTAGATGAGGTTGTAGCCGTCCACCAGGAGAGCTTTCATAACCCCTTCCTCTGGCGCAGGGCTTCGTAGATGATCACCGCCGTCGCCACCGAGACGTTGAGCGACGATACCTTGCCGAACATGGGTATACGGATGAGGACGTCGCAGGTCTCGCGCACCAGGTGGTGCAGCCCCTCTCCCTCCGAGCCCATGACCAGGGCGAGGGGGCCCGTGAGGTCGGTTTCAAAGCAGGTCTTCTCGGCCTGCACGTCCGCACCCACCACCCACATCCCCAACTTCTTGAGCTCCTTCATCACGCTCACCAGGTTGGGCACGGTGGCGATGGAGAGGCTCTCCACCGCCCCGGAGGAGGAGTGAAACACCGCCGGCGTCACCGGGGCGGCACGGCTGCGCGGCAGCAGCAGGGCGTCAGCTCCCGCCGCCTCGCAGGTCCTGGCCACGCTCCCCAGGTTATGGGGATCGGTGACGCTGTCCAGAAGGACCACGAGGGAGTCCGTTTTCTCCTCCAGGGAACGGTACACCTGTTTGAAATTCGCATAGCGGTAGGGCTCCCCCCTGAGGATGACACCCTGATGGCTGTCGGAGATGGACAGGCGCTCTATCTCCCGGCGCGGTAGAAAGCTGACGGCCAAGCGCCTGCTGCGTGCCGTCGCTTGTATGTCGTCCAGCACCCTCCCGGGCTGCATGCCCTCGGCCAACAGTAGCTCATACACCGCCCGGTCACCCCGCAGGGCTTCCAGAACGGCGCGCCTTCCTTCAACCTGTTCGTATCTCAACGTTCGTCAAGCCTCCTCGCTGACGTGCCGGTGGATGATGGATGTCCGGGACGTGTCGGGATCATGCGGGGGGTCCCACGAATTTCCAGCGCTGTCCCTCGTGCAGGTCGTCCACGCGTACCCCGAGCTCGCGCAGGCGAGCACGGATGAAGTCCGCGGTCTCGAACTGCTTGTTGTCACGGGCTATAGTCCTTACCTCCAGGAGCAGCTCGATCAGGCTCTCGGCCGCAGGGAACGCGCCGGTGTCGCCTTCATCCCCCGCTGCGTCTATGCACTCCTCCCCTGCCCCCGCCACCGAGAACAGCCCGAGGACGCTGCACAGCTTGAGCAGCACATCCCTCCCATGGCTGGCGATCATGGGGGCGGCCAGCGTCTGGTAACGCTCCTGTTCATCAAGGTAGGTATTGAGCTCTTTCACGAGCTCGAAGATGACGCCGATGGCACGGGCGGTGTTGAAGTCGTCGTCCATGGCTTCCTCGAAACGTCTCTCGAAGTCGAAAAAGCCGTCGGAGAGCTCCACCTCTCTCTCGGTGCGCTGCGGGGCGGTCCTCGGGGCGGGTTTGGCCAGGAATGCGTCGAGGGCGAAGAGGCAGTTCTCAAGGCGCTCGTATGCCCGCCGCGCCTCGTCCAGCGCCTCGGGTCCGAAGTCGATGGGGCTGCGGTAGTGGGTCTGTAGGGCGAGGAGCCTCACGGCGTCGGCGGGATATTTCTTGAGGATCTCCCGCACCAGGATGATGTTCCCCAGCGACTTGGACATCTTCTCCTCCTGGATGTTGACGAAGCCGTTGTGAAGCCAGTAGCGCACGAAGGGCTCAGTCCCCGCATAAGCTTCGGACTGGGCGATCTCGTTCTCGTGGTGGGGGAAGACCAGGTCCTGACCGCCCCCGTGGATGTCGAATCCCATGCCCAGGTAGTGCAGGGACATGGCCGAGCACTCGATGTGCCAGCCCGGGCGCCCCATTCCCCAGGGCGAGTCCCAGGCCGGCTCCCCCGGCTTGGAGGCCTTCCACAGCGCGAAGTCCATGGGGTGGGTTTTCCTCTCATCGACCTCCACCCTTTCGCCGGCGCGCATATCCTCCAGGGAGCGGCCGGACAGTTTGCCGTATCCCTCGAAGCTCTCCACGCGGAAGTAGACGTCGCCGTCCACCGCGTAGGCGTGGCCTTTATCCACCAGCACCTGGATCATCTCGATCATGTAGGGGATGGTCTCGGTGGCGCGCGGAGTGACGTTTGGGAGCTGGATGTTCAGTCCCCGCATGTCCTCCATGAAGGCCTCTTCGTAGAAGCGGGCGATGTCCTCCGGCGCCTTGCCCTCCTCGCTCGCGCGGTTGATGATCTTGTCGTCCACGTCGGTGAAGTTCTGCACGTAGAGCACCTCGTAGCCCTTGTAGGAAAGGTAGCGCCGGATGACGTCGAAGACGAGGTAAGCCCTGCCGTTGCCGATATGGATAAAGTTATAGACGGTGGGGCCGCACACGTACATGAAGACCTTGCCCTCCTCGCGGGGGAGGAACTCCTCCTTGCGGCGTCTCATGGTGTTGTACACGAACAGGCTCATGGCGTGTCCGTCTCCTTTTCCATGCCCGGCTTGCCCTCCCTGCGGTCGAGTGGCATATCGATGCATTCCTCTACCTGGTGCAGTTCGTCCTCCGCCCG
>CAYHAT010000171.1:0-7495 GCA_964354675.1 uncultured Actinomycetota bacterium
TTTCAACGTTCTAAGTATATATGTATCAGCAAGCAATGCAAATGTAAAGGAAGCCTGCACCCTGTCCGACCTGTGGTGAGCCTCATGCGGTGCGGGTGAGCATTGTCAACACAAACAACAAACGTATACAATTTTTAACAGAAAGACACCTCGTATCGAGCCGGAGGGAGATGGTCGTTGAAGGGCCGCAAGGGCGCAGTCGTTGCCGTTTCTTTATGTGTCATCATCGTTGCGGCCCTCGCAATCCTGGGGCCGTACCTCTACAACCGCATGCGCGAGGGTTCCGCCAAGGCGAACAAGGAGCCGGTGGAGGTCGAGGAGTTCGAGCCCTTGACCCACGATGAGGTGCTGGGGCCTCCCCTCTCGTTCGAGACCCCTGCATATATCCGCATCCCCGTCGTAGGTATCGACGAGGAGGTGTGGGAGGGCAGCGACATCGAGGAGGAGCTCTACGTGATCCTCTCCCGGGGTCCCGTCCACCTTACCCACACCGGGTTTCCGGGCTGGCCGGGGAACTGCGTCATCTCAGGCCACCGCACCACCAAGACCAAGCCCTTCAACCACCTGGACGAGTTAAAGTCCGGGGATACCATATATATCCAGAATCCGCGCGGTTTGTACGAGTACCAGGTATACGAACTCCACTACATCGATCCGAGTGAGAACGTGACCCTGCAGACGGAGGACCCAATCCTCACCCTCACCACCTGCGCGCCTGAGGGAGACGCGACGCAGCGCCTGGTCGTGCGCGCCGAACTGAAGGGCTTCACCCCTATCGAGGAGATGGAGTAACCCAAGCACGACGAGTGCAGCGAGACGACCCCCTGGCCTTCTTCGCAAGCGGGAGCGGAATGATAACATGCGGGCCAGCTGCGAGCCAGGAGGAGGCTGCCTTCGGCACCTCGGGCTACTCGCCATGACATGTTGTGGGGGGGTTCAGGTGGTCCTGAGTTCCAGCTCGAGATAGTCGGCGCGGGAACTCCGCAGATCCATCTTGGCCTCCATGCCCTCGATGTATTCGAACATGGCCGCTATTCTCCCCGCCAACCTGGGAACGTGAAAAGGGTTGCCGACGGTGATCTCGAGATGCCCCTCTCCGATGAAGTAATCGAGTACCTCTCCGAATCCGCAGGCGGAGATGCGCTCGGCCGCCGCGCGGTAGAAATCCGCCTTGCTCATGTCGGGCAATTCCCGCATCCGGTGCAGATAGAAGTCTCTGGTTATCTCGAACAGCACGGAATCGATGCCCTCCCGTGTCTCTCCCTGCATTTCTCGCAACATGCCGAGCAATATATGGCCTGAAGTAAAGATGAACCTCCTCCCGGTGTCGCGATTGTAGATAGTGCCCTCGTCCTCCCGCCACTCCATCGCGGTCAACACCGATGGTAAGCCACATGCGGGGCAGGTATCCCATTGCTCTATTCTCCCGGGCAAACGGTCCTGTACCGTTGCCAGCTCCCTCTTGGCGTCACGTACTGCCCTCTGGGCTTCCGTATTCAACGGCTCGTCAGCCTGCTTCGCGGGCAGGACGGTTACGGAAAGGATAAAGTCCTCCCCGTCCTTTACCCAACCGAGCTTCGAGCTGGCCTCCGCGAGGAACTCAAAAAAACCTTTTATGCCCCAGGCCAGGAAGATGATATCAAAGGGGTGCTGCAGCCGCATCACCAGGGACTTCCCCCTTTGGAACTCCAGGATCTCGAGTCGTCCAAAACCGAACAGGGTCATCTCTTTCAGAATGCGGTTCCTCACCACGAGGAGGGGGACAGCCTGCACCATTTTCCTGCGCCATCCGTAGATGATGTTGCTTCTCAGGTAATCCTGCATGGCTGCCCTCTGGCCCCGGATCATTATGTCCGCGACAGAGGTGCCCAAGCGGCTTTCCAGCTCCGACCAGAGGTAGGGGTAATATCCGGCATCGAATACGGCCATGCGCATAGTGGGGTCACGACGCGAGAATATGGTACCGTTGCCCGCCCAGACGTAATTCCTCGACAAGCGCAGGGGAAGGCCGCATTTCCTGCAACGCCTTAGGGCCATGCTCCGTACCCACCCCTCTTGCGCTTCTTGCCCGCATACCCTCCTGATGGTGGTCTTCCGTCAAGGCAGCCGGCGAGAGATCATCGTGGCGCCGTCTGTCCCGAGGCAGTCGTTATCTGGCCCAGCAACTGGCCTAACTGCACGAGTTTATCGCCGTAGGTAGCCCAGTCCCCGTTGCGCTGCGCGGTCTGCATCTCGTCATAGACCTGGTTGGCCTGCTGGATCAGGGCCGCTAGGTCGCCCCCTGGTTGGGGCTGCGGCTGCGGTTCAGGTTGGGGCTGTGGTGCCCCTCCGAACAGCGCGGCCAGGGCTTCGTCCAAGGTCTCCCTCATCTGCACCTGGTCACCGTAACCCACTAGCACCCGCTTCATCTGGGGTATCGCTGGATTGGTGGCCTCTAGATAGAGCGGCTCGACATAGAGCAGCGAGTCCTCGATGGGGATGACCAGGGTGTTGCCCCGGATGACCCTGGAGCCCGACTGGTTCCACAGCGATACCTGGGCCGATATCTGCGGATTCTGGTCCACCAGGGACTCGAACTGCTGGGTTCCTTTTACCAGCTTCCCCGGTGGGAAAGTGAAGTTGATCAGCCTGCCGTAATTGGGGAAGTCGCAGCGTGCCGCCACCCAATCCACCATATTGGGCTTGCCGCGCGGGTTAAAGGGGAGCATGAGCACCATCTCCTCCTTCTTCTCGCCGGGCAGCTTGATGATGATGTAATAGGGCGTCACGGGCTGGTTCGTGCTCGCTTCGTAGGTCTCAGTGGAGACCTCCCACACGTCCTCCTTCTGGTAGAAGGAATCCACGTCGTTCATGTGATAGGTCTTGTACTGCTCCATCTGTACGGTGAAGAGGTCCTCGGGATAGCGCAGGTGGCGCTTGATGTCTTCGGGCATCTCCTCCAGGGGTGTAAAGAGGTCGGGGTAGATCTTGCCGTAGGTCGCCGCTATGGGGTCATCCGGGTCCACCAGGTAATAGGTGAGGCTCCCGTCGTAGGCATCGATGACCACCTTCACGGAGTTGCGGATGTAGTTGATCTTTTCGCCATTGACCTCTAGGAATTCAGAGTACGGGTAAAGATCGGTAGTGGTATAGGCGTCCAGTATCCACTTCTGCTTCCCGTCATCGGTGATCACCAGGTAGGGATCGCCGTCCAGCCTCAGGAAGCGGGCGACCTCGAGGGCCCTGCCTTTTATGTTCCGCCTGAACATGAGGCGCGATTCGCTGTTTATATACCCACTGAAGAAAAAGGTGATATCCGCGTTGCGGATGGAGAAGGCGAGTCGCTTGAGGAAATTCGAGACTGGTACGCCTCCCTCGCCCTCATAATAAGGCTCCACGAGCTTGTTGGTGTCCTCGAGTGGGTAATCTATCTCGTCCGCCCCGGTGCGCACCACCACGTAGTCCTGGGTCATCTCCCCGTAGTAGAGCTCGGGCCGTTCTATCTCCACGCCCAGGTCCGCCTCGGATACGGGCGGGATGTTCTGGATCGAAAAGACGGGGTCCCCCACCTCGGTGATCTCGTTGGAGGGGGCCATGACCATCCCATAACCATGGGTGAAGGAGAGATGGGTGTTCTGCCAGGTCTGGGCGTCCTCGCGCAGTTGATCGACGACCAGCTCGCGGCCGGAGACCATCATCTGGGTGTAGACATCATCGAAAACGGTATAGCGGTCCACGTCGACATCACTGAAGTCGTAAAGCTGGCGCAGCTCCTGGCGCTGGACGAAGACCTGTATCATCTGGCGCGGGTCCCACAGGCGGATGTTGTCGACGGTGGTGGCGTTGGCAACGATATCGTCGTAGGTCAGGTCTAGGGTGGCGGGAAATTCCCTCACCTCCATCACGGCACCTTCGCCCTCGTTCTGAATGCGGTAGGCATCCTGGGTGGATTCGATATTATACCCGATGTATTCCCTCTCCCGCGTCAGTTCCTTGGGCTTGACCACGTAGTTCTGGATGATGAGGGGATATAATACGCCGGCCAGAAGGGAGATGACCACGATGCCGGCCACCCCGGCCACGGGGAGCTTCCACCCTTTATAGCGGATGTTGAGGATGAACAGGAAGGCACAGATGAAGCAGGCCGCGATGAGTATCCAGTAGGCGGGGATCTGGGCGTGCACGTCGGTATAGGTGGCGCCGGTCACCGGGCCCCGGTTCGAGTACAGAAGCCCCAGCATGTCCAGGCGGAAACGCCAGGCCTGGACCAGCAGGATGACTCCCGCCAGCACCGAGAGGTGCACCTTGACGTTGGTGGCGAAGCGCTGGCCCTTGGCGGCGCCGAAGTTGATGGCCCCGTACAGGAAATGGACCAGGGCGGTTATCACGCCGATCATGACCAGCGACGTGAAAAGCCACCCGCTGAAGTAGCGCAGGAAAGGGTATTCGAAGATGTAGTAGCCTATGTCCTTCCCGAAGATGGGGTCCACCTTACCGAAGGCGGTATGGTTGAAGAACTTGAGCACGTTCTCCCACTGGCCGGCCGAGGTCCAGCCGACGACCAAGGCGATAAATGCTGATATTAAGATCAGCCCGCGGTCGAGCCATTTACCCGCCCCTTCGCGAAAACGCGCAAGCGACTCCTCCACCGGGGACAGCTCCCCGGCCGGTTTTTCGTAACGGGGTGTAAAGCGGCGTGCCAGCCATATATTCCCGTAGAGGATGACGAAGAAAACCAGGCCGAAGGCGAAGAAGAGCCATATCTGCGTTACGATCCTCTTCCAGAAGATAGAGGTGTAACCGACCTCGTCATACCAGAGGAGATCGGTATAAAAGGTGGCCAGCCAGGAAGCGCTGAGGAAGATGACGATGAGGACGATGATAACGATCCCCACGATCCACTTGGTGCGGGGCTTTATCTTCTCCCATCTCTCCTTGAAGCCCTCCCCGGACGCTTTCCCTTCCTTGCGGCGGAATATGGAGGGCAGCTCACCCCCGTCTCCGCCCCCTCCCCGGAACAGTGAGTCCCACGGGAACTTTTGATCTGGCACGCTCTCATCCTCCTTAGAAGCCTCGGGCCGGGCCCCGGCCTTTATCTAAGTCGACTCCCACAGCGAGGTCGCCGACTGACCCGGTCCCATACCTGTTTTCCCTTCCCTTTATGAAACCAGAAGCAAGCACCGCTTGAAAACCCCTTTTCTCGATGGTGCGGCCGGGGGCCAGGCCCCGTACCGCAACGCCTAGGCTAATCCGGCGATCTTTTTATAGGCCTCCACGACCGCGGGGAGCACCTCCCCTGCCCTGCCCAGGCACATCAGGTCCGCCTGGTTGTCATGGCACGTGGAGATGGTGTTGAAGAATATCAGCCGTCCTTTCCTCCGCCTGGTATAGTCGGGCAGGGCGGCCGCGGGATATACCTCGAGGCTGCAACCCACAACCAGCATCAGGTCGGAGGTGGAAGCCAGTTCGGCCGCGCGCGAAAGGATCTTCGAGTCCAGCGGCTCCCCGAAGAAGACCACGTCTGGCTTGATCGCGCTCTCGTCTTCGGGGCAGCAGGCCACGCAATCGCCTTCCTCGCTCAACTCCTTCATCTCCTCCAGGGTGAAAACGCGCCGGCATCTCATGCAATGACCGGTGCGGTGGGTGCCATGTAGCTCCAGCACGTCCGTGGAACCAGCCCTCTGGTGGAGATGGTCGATGTTCTGCGTGATCACCGCCCGGCATTTCCCCAACCGCTCGAGCTCGGCCACGGCGTAATGTGCCGGGTTGGGCTCGGCGTTCTCGAGGGTGGGGTTGAGCTCCTTGGCCATTTCCCAGAATCGCTCGGGGTGGTTGACGAAGGACTCGTAGGTGCCGTATAGAAGGGGGTCGTACTTGGTCCACAGGCCTCCGGGGGAACGGAAATCGGGGATGCCCGACTCCACGGATATGCCCGCTCCCGTGAGCACCACGACCTGGATTGACTCCAGGATCATCCGCGCAGTGCGCTCTATACATACCTCATCCACTTGGATCTCACCTGCCGAAAAGCCATGAGTGACACCTTGAGATTATAGCACGGTATTCTTCTCAAAGAAGTGATGCAAGAGGCCGGGGGTCAGCCCTCCATTTTCCACATAATTCCTCGAGCACCACCGATTAATCAATGGCTTCACTAAATGTGTGGAAAATGGAGGGCTGACCCCATCAGGGAGTGACGCCGATAGCGTTGTGGCCACCGTCCCAGGCGTCGTGATAAGAGAAATACATGGAGCGCTCCGCCACCACGCCCTGGTCCGACTCCACCCATATGGCCACATCCCTGTCCGGCCCCACCACCTCGTTCACGTATACGGAGAAACGCTGGCCGGGCGCCAGCAGCAGGTCCTGGGTGCGGGTGGTGGCGTCCTGGAAGACGTATTCTACCTTCACCTGCGCCTTCACGTCGCCCGGGTTGAGGAGGCATAACCACTCCTCGAAGCCTGCCCGGGTGGTACCCTCGGCGAAGAACCAGGCGGTGGAGGGGGCCGCCGCCCCGATGGAAATATGCCCGCCGTTCCACTTCGAGCGGTAATCGAAGTAGATGGGACGCTCGGCCACAACGGGTTGGCCGGACTCGACCTTGATGGCCACGTCCTTCTCCGGTCCCACGATCGCGTTGACCAGGATGGTGCGTCGCTTCGTGGCCGGCACGTTGATATACTGTTCCACATCACCAGCGCCTGCGATATGGTAGGTGACCTTTACCTCAGCGTCAATGGTTCCCGGGTTGGCAAGGCACAGCCATTCCTCGAAGCCCGCGCGGGTGGTCCCTTCCGCGAAATACCAGGTATCGAGGGCGGCGGGAGCTCCGATGGTGATATGGCCGTCATCCCATTTGCCACGGTAGTCGAAGTACATGGGTCTTTCCGCCACGATCGGCTGGTCAGATGCGACCTTGATGGCCACGTCCTGCTCCGGTCCCACGGTGGCGTTGACGTCCACCGTGTACCGCTTCCATGCCGGCACGGCATAAGGCAGGGTCACGGCGTCGCCGTTGGCGAAGATAAACGTCACCTGTACCGCGGCGTCGACGGCTCCGGGGTTGGCCAGGCACAGCCACTCCTCGAACCCCGCGCGGGTGGTGCCCTCGGCGAAATACCACGTGGTGCTGGTATCCAGCGCCGGCTCGGTGCAGTGCCCGCCCTGCCACTGGTTCTTATAGCTGAAATACATGGGCCGCTCCGCGTAAAGCCTCTCCGTTCCCGTCACCACCAGGGAGACGTCCCGGTCCGAGCCTATCTCCGAGTTGATATAGATGTTCACCCGCGCATGGGCGGGGATGTTGTAATAACGGATGCGGTTGGCCCCGTCGGCCACCAGGTAGGTCACGGTCGCGGTGTGCTGCGCGTCGTAGGGGTTGTAGAGGGTCAGCCATTCCTCGAAGCCCGCGCGGGTGGTCCCCTCGGCGAAGTAACAGGGGATGGCGGCCGGCTGCTCGTAGACGGTGAAATCGTAGGGGTTGCTGTCACCGAAGGGGTTGCTCACCACTACGGGG
>CAYHAT010000172.1:0-7493 GCA_964354675.1 uncultured Actinomycetota bacterium
GGAGGATACTTCTGGGCATCCGCCTCCGCCGGGAGCGTCTCGCCCTCGCTGCCGCAGGAAACGACCAGGACGGCGAGTATGCACAGGCATAAAACAGCCGTTATCGCCAGTAAACGTTTTTGCGCACTTTTTTTCTTCATCCTCGCATCAACTCCCGCTGCATCTCCCGTCACCACTTCAGGCATATGACGGTCCCGCGCCCTCGGCGGTTACAATTATTAGCACTGCTAACATTAAAGCCTCCACCTGTTAAACACCTGTTAAGGAATCGTTACGTTTGTCCTAAAGCTGAAGCCCGCAAGCCCTATAATGAGATCAGCCCCGGTGGCACTGCGCTTCCGGGGCTGTTGTACGCGGCAGATCGAATTTTAAGCCCGATATCCGGTGTCCAGGGTGGACATTTGACCATGACCGAAACCGGAAGGGGATGCCTGGCTCTGGTTGGTCATCAGGTCCCGAAAAACTCCAGGATCAGCGCAAGCAACTCGCGAGGCTTCTCCATCGGTACCAGGTGCCCTGCGTCCGCTACTATCTGAAGATCTGCCCCGGGGATTATCGACGCTGCGCGCACCAGGTCGATCACCATCCTGTTCTCGCTGTTTTCACCTTCCACCAGGAGAACGGGGCATGATATCTTCTGCAGAAGTGGCCAGGGATCTTGCTCCATGCCTCCCATGAACAGGGCCGCTTCCCGCTTGGGGTGACAGGCGAGCGTAAGTGCACCGTTGTCGGCCTTGGTCACCCCATGCTCGAGGTAAAGGTCCAGCACCTCCTGGTCCCAGTACATGAAGAGTTTTCTTTCGCTGAAGTACTTCCTGGCTTCGTCCTCGTCGCTCCATCCGCTGCGTCGCCTGATCGACTTTGAGGCAAGTGGATGCTGCTCAACCGTGATATCCAGTTCATAATAGCCGGAAGGCAGAAAGATGGGCTCGATGAGGACCATGCGGGATGCGATGGGTCCCTTGAGGGCCTCTGCGATTGACGCAACGGTGGCACCCATCGAATGCCCCACGATCAGGGGTTCGGTGATCCCAAGACGCCTGATGAGGGTCTCCAGGTCGTCGGCCAGGACAAGCCAACTCAAACCTCCCTCTTCAGGGTCGAAAACCCTGTGGTCGCAGAAGTACGGCGCAATAACGCGGAAGTCCCCTGCCAGCTCCCTGGCAATCGGATGCCAGAGCCAGGGCTGAAAGCCGGTAGCGTGCAGCATTACCACGGTCGGTCCGTCGCCGGGATAATGCAGATATTGCAGTTCGATGTCACCGATGTCTTGAGAGAGTATCTCGGGCATCAGGAGCTTCCTTAAATACCTCTTGCCTGGCATTTCCCATATACATCTCACGTTAGGCTGCATATGCAAGCAATATTAGCAGGAAGTCCTTTGAGGCTTCGATGAGAAGGAAAGGCTACATCAACCGGTCGATCATCTCCTCGGAGAGCAGCCTCATCTCCTCCTGTTCTTCCGGGCTGAGTTCATCGAACCAGCGGCCTCCCACCTGCCCGGAAAGCTCGGTGAGCCTGGATGCCGCCGCGTTGTAACGCACGATATTGCTCAGGTCGCCCTTGAGCTTGATCTTGCCCTGCATCACCGCCTTGTTGGTGTCCAGCTCGCCGGTGTTCGTCCCCTTCCAGGTCCAATACGAGCCGGTCAGGACGTAATCGGCCGCCTCGCCCACCTCGGGAGGCACCGGCCTGATGCTGCGGCACTCCCCGTGCCACAGGTCCATGAGGATATACGACTCGTATTCGATGCCCAGGCCGGGGTCGGCCAGGGAGTGGAGGACCACCGTGCCCTCCCATCCCGCGGCCGCCTCTTTGTATGCGGCGTCACCCTGGACCGCCTTCTCGTAGGTATCTATCCACTCCGGCGCGCCCTGGATATAGGGCGGTGATTGCTCCCGCAACCTCCTTTGAAGGATCTCCTGGTAGGCAGCCTCCCATTCCTCCGTGCCGTATGTAAGCGCCATCTCCATCCCTCCTTCGCGAAGCCCCGATAAACACGATCAAACCAGCCCCGCCATTATATACCCGCCATACATGGGGATTAAACCCGGGTGTTCTTGTAACGGTGGTTTGCGGAACACCGTCTCGTGGCGAATGTTTCGTTCCCCGCTTCGGGGTGATCCCGTTCACATATCCAACCAGGCGGTGATGACCTCTTTGAGGAGCGGCGCCGCCTCAGCGGCGGTATCCAGCACCTCGCGGTGTGAGATGGCATGGGGCATGCGCAGGTCCCAGATGTTGGTGATCACGCTCACCGCCGTCACGGCAAGGCCAAGGTAATGGGCCATCAGGGCCTCGGGTACCAGGCTCATGGAAACGGCGTCCCCGCCCACCAGGCGCATGTAGCGCAGTTCGGCTCCCGTCTCGTAGGTAGGCCCGGACACCCCCACCAGTACGCCTCCCTCCATGGGCCAGCCGGAGGCCTTGCTCTTCTCCATGAGCACGTCACCGGCATCCCTGTCGTAGAGGGAGGAGACGTCCAGGAAGGCGGGGCAGCCGGAGGGGTCGCGCATCCCGCGCAGCGGACTGCCCCCCATGAGATTGATGTGGTCGCGCACTAGCATCAGGTATCCACGCTCGTACACGGGATTCAGGGCGCCCGCCGCGTTGGCCATGAAGACCTTTTCCACGCCCATAGCGGCCATGACGCGCACGGGGAAGGTAACCGCCCCCATGTCCAGGCCCTCGTAGTAATGGAGCCGCCCCAGCTGCTCCAGCACCCCCATCCCTTTGCGGGCGCCGAAGCGCAGGATGCCCGCATGGCCCGGAACACCGCACTCCGGCCAGCCAGGCACGTCGCGGCAGTCCACATCCACGGCGTTATCCAGTTCGGGAGCGGCGTCCCCGAGGCCGCTCCCCAGGACCACAGCCATGCGGGGCGCCGGAAGTCCAGCCTCGTGCAAATGGGAACTCAGGAAGTCTCGGGCTTCTCTCTCCATGCTTGCCGGTGATCCCCCTTGTCACGCCTTGGAACGAGGCTGCCTCACTGCTCCTGGGCCATCCGCTCCTTGAGCAGCGCTATGCTCTCCACGGGTGTGGGGTCCACGCCGTTGAGAAGGGCCAGGTAGCCGCTGACGAAATCCCCCAGTTGGATGGCACTGAACAACTTCTCCGTGCGCGTGCGTCCACCCACGTGGATAACGGTGACTCCCCCCACCTTGTCCTGCAGGAGCTCGGCGGTCACCTCCACCCGTCTGGCCATGCGCGAGGTATCGCCCTCCTCCGCCAGCAATATGACCTCGACTCTCCTGGACAGGTCATCCAGCTCGTACCACCCCACGATCTCGTTATGGTTCATCTCCGGGAGAGTGTGATTGAAGGCGGGTACTTTGGAGTTCTCGTTGAACTGGCACTTCCAACGGTAGGCGGCTACGGACAATATGCCTTCCGTACCATAGATGACCGGGATCTTGCCCTGCAGGCGCATGGCCAGCTGTTTGGCGAAGTTCCTGCCTACAGGGGTCAACCGGCCCCAATCCTCTCTCTTTTCGCGCATGAAGTCGGCGGTTTCGTAGGCTACCTTGACGAAACCCTGCAGCAACCCCATCTTCTCCATGACCGCCGCCGCGGGCAGCGACAGGTAGCCCAGCGCCGCCCGGGGCTGTAATCCCTCCGGGATGATGATGGCTGGAAAGCGGTAGCCGCGCGCCTTTTCCAGCAGCATCCCGCCGGTGGTCAGGGCCATCACGCTGCATCCCAGGTAGACGGCATCGTCAAGGGCGGAGATGGTCTCCTCGGTGTTGCCGGAATAACTCGCGAAGATCGCCAGGGTGTCGGAACCGAACATGCTGGGCAGGCGATAGGACCGGTGCACGCTTACGGGCATGCCGGCCACATCCTCCAGGAGGGAACGCAGGATGTCCCCCCCTATCGCCGAACCCCCCATGCCCACGAATGCTATACGCTTCAGGCCTTCGGAGGACGGGACATCCATCTGGTCCCGGCCCAGGCGCAATGCATCCAAGAGCTGTTTGGAAAAGGACTCGATCGCCGCGAGCATGCCTCCGGGGTCCATATCCTCCAGGACCATCACGTCGTCCAGGTTTATCGTCTCCGCCATGAAAACCCCCTTTGTCCAAGTCTTCCCACGCATGCAGATGGCACCGAGTCTCACCGCGCGTTGGGATCCTGAAAGCAGGTGGTACCGCAAACATTCTTCGCCCCATGCCGGTCTCTGCCCTTTTACGCGGCTATGATAGAATCCTATCATGTTAGAAAGGGAGGGCACAGCATGAAAGAAGTAGACCCTGGGATCTTCAAGGCATACGACATACGTGGCATCTACCAGGAACAGATAGACGAGGAGGTCTCGTACCGCATCGGCAGAGCTTTCGTGACCTTCCTCGACGAGCAGGAGTTAATCACCGGACGGGACACGCGGCTTTCCTCGCCCGACCTCTCCCGGGCCTTCATCGCGGGGGCCACCGACCAGGGAGCGGACGTGGCGGACATCGGGCTATGCTCGACCGACATGCTCTACTTCGCCTCGGGAGTGCTCGACCGGCCGGGGGCCATGTTCACCGCTTCCCACAACCCCAAGGAGTACAACGGCCTCAAGCTCTGCCGCCGCAGGGCGGGGCCTATAAGCACGGACACCGGCATCAAGGAGATACGAGAGCTGGTCCTGGGTGGTGAGTTCCCGGACCCGGCGCGCAAAGGCGCGGTTGAGGAGATGGATATGCTTCCCCGCTATGTGGAACACGTTCTCGGTTTCATCGACGCCTCCGCACTGCGGCCCTTGAAGGTTGTGGCCGATGCCGGCAACGGCATGGGCGGCCTGGTGCTGCCCGCCCTCTTCGAACAGCTGCCCTGCGAGCTAGTGCCCCACTGCTTTGAGCTCGACGGCTCCTTCCCCCACCACCAGCCCGACCCTATAAATCCCGAGAACATAAGGCTGCTCTCGCAATGGGTGCTGGAGGCGGGAGGAGACCTGGGTATGGCCTTCGACGGGGATGCCGACCGCGTCTTCCTGGTCGACGATAAAGGGGAAGCCGTGAGCGGCTCCCTCACCACGGCCATAGTGGCTAAGCGCATCCTGCAGACGCATCCCGGCGAGAACATCATCTACAACTGCATCAACAGCTGGGTGGTGCCCGAGACCATCCGCGAGTACGGCGGCACGCCCATCCGGGAGAGGGTGGGGCATTCTTTCATCAAGCAGACCATGGCGGAGTCCGGCGCCGTGTTCGGCGGAGAGCACTCCGGTCATTATTATTTCCGCGACAACTATCGGGCCGACTCCGGCGTGATCGCCGCCATGTTCATCCTGGAGATAGTGAGCCTGGAGGGCAGGCCTCTTTCGGATATCCTCAAACCCTTCAAGAAGTACCATGCGTCCGGGGAGATAAACAGCCGCGTGGAGGACATCCCGGCCAAGCTCGAGGAGATCGCGACGATCTATGCGAAAGGCAAAGAGGACCGTATTGACGGCATTACGGTCGAATTCGACGACTGGTGGTTCAACGTGCGCCCCTCCAACACCGAGCCTCTCATCCGCCTCAACCTGGAAGCCAGGACCCGCGAGCTCATGGAGGCGAAACGCGATGAGGTGCTGGCGGTGATCCGTTCCTGATGGTGGCTCCACGCCGCTGCATCATCCCTGTCCTGCTCGCGATCCTGCTCTTCGCGGGGATACCCGGCTGCGGCAGCCCTTCAGAAAACCGGGAATCGGCCTGGAGGGAGGAGGTGAGCGCATCCCTTAAAAGCCTCGAGGACCAGGATCCCTACCGCTGCCGCACGCACCTCGAGACTTGGACCGGTGTATCCGGGCAGAGCGTATATGGAGACGAGAAGGGCGAGGGGTCGTTCATGGGCGGTGATTTCTCGATCTCCATCGTGCGCACTTCACCGGCCGGGGAGGAAAACCTGGTCCTGGCCTCGCAAAATGGGGAGTCGTACCTGCAGGAAGGGGGCGCCTGGCGCCCCATCGCCATGCAGGAGGCCCCCAGCCCCCTTTATGACCCCGAGTTCTTACTGAAGCTCATAACATCGTACGGTTCCGTCTCGTTGGAAGGCGAGGAGGAACGCTCCGGGGTCGCCTGCAGGCGTTACCTCCTGCAACTGGGGAGCGATAAAGCGCGCGAAGCCCTCCCGCAACGCGCCTGGTCGTACTTCTCCTCGCTGGATTACGAGCTGAACTGCCGGGTATGGATCGGGGACGTCTCCGCGCCTCCCGTCTCACTGCGGCTGGAGGTGGCGGGATCCGATCCCCAGGAGAGCCTGCAGCGTTACCGCATCGTGTTCACTATGGACCCCTACGACCTCGGCTCCCCCGATATACAGCCCACGCCTCCCGTTGAAGGCTAAGAAAGCTCGCTTTCCGCCTTGTCGTTAAAGCCTACACCCCATCATCTCGCCCGGATGCTCTCGGCGGACGGCACATCCTGGGGCCAGACCCCGTTGCGAGACCCCGCAACGATGGCCACGCGGTCTCGAGATCTATTCTCTGGTCTTGAGAACGAGAACGGGTCTTTCGCTCTTGTTGATGATCTTCTCCGCGACTTTACCCAGCTTCGCGTCTTCGCCACCGCGCTCGCCGTAGGCGCCCAGCACTATAAGTGACGCGCCGATCTCGTTGGCGTATGCCAGTATGGCGGAGGGAGGGCTGCCGTTAACGATATCGACAGTGACGCTCTTGCAGAAGTCTCCCAGTTCGTAGCTGAGCGTCTGCAGTCTTTCCATCTTATCCTTGGCCTGTTTCTTGTGATAATCGTCTACTATCTGGTATCCGCCGTCCTCCTTGCCTTCCTGGACGTGCAAGAGGGTGATCGGCGTGCAGAAGGTCTTGGCCAGGCTGACCAAGAGGGGTATGATGCTGTCGCCATAAGCCGAGAAGTCGCAGGCTACCAGGATGTTCCCGAACAGGTTTTCGCAGACGTTCTCGCAGGTATCGTCGCCCTTACCTTTGCTGACCCGGCAGTGCTGGATCATTACCGGCCGGTCCGCGAGCCGCAGGACCATATCGCTCACGCCTCCCAGGATGGTCCGCTTCAACCAACCCTTGCCACGGCCGCCCACGAAGATAAGATCGACCTCCTCCTCCCGGGCGGTGCCCGCGATCACCTGGGCCGGGTTACCCGTCCTTACCGCCCTGGCGACCTTGATGCCTTGCTCCTCCAGTTGGCCGGCCAGATCATCGAGCTCGGCTTCCGCCGCGACGATGTCCTCGGCTAGGGCTTGCGCGCTGGATCTCACCTCGCCCCTGTCCTCCACCACGTGAAGGAGTATTACCTCGCTCAACCCGTAGGACGCCAACTCGCCGGCGCAGCCGAGCAGTTTCTCGGTATAAGGGGAGAAATCCACCGCGAAGAGCAACTTACGTGCCATGATCTTTCCTTTCTCTGACGTCTGCCGCCTCAGCATTATTATTGCACCGTCAACGATTTTACAAACGAGCTATATCACCGCATGCATGCGTTAGACCGCTTATGACACCCAGCTCTGGTCTTTAATAATGGTTCTTCTCCGAGAAGTGTGGGTAGCGAGAGATG
>CAYHAT010000173.1:0-1771 GCA_964354675.1 uncultured Actinomycetota bacterium
CGCGCTGCAGGCTGTCGAGCGTGGGAGCAACATGCGGATGAGTATCGCTTCCGTACGTGGCTGCGCACATGTATGCGTGCCAGGCCTCCACAAGGATATGTGGAGGCACTGGACACCGTCGCGCCGCAGACGGCGCTGGCGCTTACGCGCTGCAGGCTGTCGAAGGTTATTGCTCAGATGTATCTTAGCTCTTCTTAGCGAGCTTCCTGCCCAGTTCCTCCAGGCGGACGACGTCCTTCTCGCTGGCCTCCGGCCCCTTCCACATGCTCAAGGGAGCCCCTGCCTTGAACGCCACCCCGCGCAGCACCTTGGCCTTGCGGCGCTTCAGGAGCTTCTTCATACGACGCAGGGTCGCCTTGCCCCTGAAGCCTGCGTAGGAGCTGAAGGTCGTTGCCTTCTTCCCCTTCAACGCCTTCTTGTCCAGGCCGCGCAGGAACTTTTTCACCACGCGCGCCGGTTTGGCTCCCCGGGTGGGGCTTCCCACGGCGATCATGGAGTAGTCGGAGAGCTCCGCCGGATCCACCTCGGAGATGCGTTTGACGGTGGTCTTGACCTTGCTCGACTCCAGCCCCCTGGCGACAGCATCTGCCGCGCTGGCCGTGTGGCCAGTCTTGGTGTGGTATATCACCAGGGCCTTCTTTTTCTTCCTGAACATCTCTCCCTCCTTTTCATCCCTTGCCATCACATATCATCAATGTCGACCATCTATACCCGGTGGAGATCAGTCAAGCTCTTCACCCAAGGGCAAGGAGAAGGCGATCACCGTCCCGAGGCCGTCCTCGTCCTCGAGCCAGACCGCGCCGCCGTGAGCCTCCACGAAAGTGCGCACGATGTACAGGCCCAATCCCAGGCCGCGTTCCATCCCCTCCGCTTTGCTCTGGGTGAACTTCTCGAAAAGCCGGTCCCTCTTCTCCAACCGGACCCCCGGTCCCATGTCTTTGATCCTCACTACGGCCTCACCATCCTGGACGTCACCGGTTATGATCACCTGGGAACCCGGGGGGCTGAACCGGAATGCGTTATCGATAAGGTTGATCACCACCTGCTTGATCTTGTCCCAATCCGCTTCCATCTCCAGCTGCCGCACCGAGGTGATGAGGCGCATGGGGCGGGAGCCGGGGGCTATGGCCATCTCGCGCGTCACGTCGCCCAGCAGGGCTACCAGGTCACCGCGCTGCCGGTGCAGGAAGAGCCGCTCCGATTCGATGCGGCTCATGTCTAGGACGTTCTCGACCATGCGGTTGAGGCGGTTGCACTCCCGCAATACGTGGTCTATGCATTCCAGCTTGCGCTCCTCGTCCATCTTGTTCCAGTGGTCCTTGAGGGCGGCTGCATAGCTGTAGATGACGGTCAGCGGGGAACGCAGTTCGTGTCCCACCACGCCTACCAGTTCCGTCTTGAGTGTATCCAGCTCGCGCAACCTCCGGTTGGCCTCCTCTAAGAGCAGGTTCCTGTCCTGGAGCTCCCGCTCCATCTTCCTCGCGCCCGTCACGTCCCGGGCGATGACCAGCGCGATGCCGTCCTCCCCCTGTAGGCGCGTGGCGGTTATCTGGAGGATGAGGGGCTTCACCCCCGACTCTGAAAGGGAGACCTCCATGTAACGGATCTTCTCGCCGGCCATACCCCTGACCACTGCATCGGCCACCTTCACCTGGTCCTCGGGCGTGAGAAACCTGGTGTATCCCTTGCCGAGGAGGTCTTTCACCTCGAAGCCGCCGATGTTCTCGACCTCCGTGGAGATGGCCAGTATGTCGCCGTCCCGGTTGAGGGT
>CAYHAT010000173.1:1781-7470 GCA_964354675.1 uncultured Actinomycetota bacterium
CGTATCCACTAACTTCCGGAAGCTCTCCTCGGCCATCTCCAGCTTTCGCTCCCTCAGGCCCAACTCTTCCAGAGCGTGCATGTGCTCCCGCCTCTCGCGCAGGAAGCCGCCCACCAGGATGTCGTAGCCGAAGAGAATCTGGAAGGCGAGCATGCCGTAGGTCTGGCTGTAGAACTCGTCCGCGCCCAGCATGATCGCCACCAGCTGCATGCCCACCCCCACCGCCAGGGACAGGGCACCCAGAACGGCCCATATGTACTCGCTCCGCTTCTCCCTGCGGTAGGTCCAGGCCATCAGGCCGACGTCCACCGCGACCACCACCACGAAATAGACGACGTAAGCCGCCTGCCAGGCCGTGATGTCGCTCATCCACCCCACGGCGATCGCGAATATGAAGACGGCGGCGAAGGGGTAAGCGGCCGCGTAGAGATAGCGAGGTTCCTTGCGTTCGAGATAGGCATAGGACACGATGAAATGGAAGGAGAGGGCAATAGAGAGAGCCCCGGCGCCCCACCCCATGGCGTCCACCCAGAAGGTCGTGGTGAGCTCGGGGTAGACGAAATCAAAGGTCTTCCATACGGCGAGGCTCAGGCACAACAGTCCGAATAGCCTACCCCTGCGGTCCCTCCAGTAGTTGGCGAGGACGACGAGCCCCAGCAACCCCGAGCCGACGATGGCCACTATCTCGATGATGTGCCTCGCATCCAGCTGCACCTGCATGGACGCCTCCCACCTGGCCGAAACGCGCCTGTCCTGTCAGAACCCCGCCGTTGTCTTTGTCATCTCTATATAAATGCTTCGCTTCTATATATTAACGGAAAAACATCTGAGCAGACACGTCCGTTAGTTTGCATCGCGTAAGCGACAGCGTTAATGGGGTCGTGTCTTCGATCTTCGGTTCCCTGTGTGCCATAGAACATAGGTTTTCGATCAGGAGAACCGAACCGAAGATCGAAGACACGACCCCATTAATACCTACGCGAAGTCCTTGAGAATGAAGTCTCCCGCCACCATGCCCGAGCCGATGGTCGGGGCCAACCCGCCTCCCAGGTGGGTGGAGGCGCCGGTGAGGTATAGCCCCTTGAGGACCCGCGAACGGGTGCTGGGACGGAAGGCAGCGGAGCAGGTGATGTCGCTCTGCAGCCCGTACACCGCCCCGTTGGGGTGGAGGAGCATCCTCTCGAAGTCCTTGGGCGTGTTCACCTTGGCCACCTGGATGTTCTCGCGCAGGTTGAGGTTGAAGTTCTTCTCCAGCAGGCCCAGCATCGTGTCCAGGTACTTCTCCTTGTAGTTGTCCCAATCGTCGTCCGCCAGCTTGTAGGGGGCGAAGGAGACCATGTTCAGGCAGTGGTGCCCCTCCGGCGCCAGGGACGGGTCGGCATGGGTGGGCCAGGAGATGAGCATGAAACCGCCGTCGGGGACGCGGTTGCTCGCGTAATCCTCGAACCAGATGCGGTTCATCTCGTCCAGGGTGGCGTAGCAGAACGAATGGTGAGCGTCCAGGTCCGGCTTCTTATCCAGGCCCAGCATGATCATGGGGGCGGGTATGGAGACATCGTAGCTCTTGATGGCTCTCTTGGCCCAAGCCGGGAGCTTCTCCTCGCCCACCAGCTGCAAATAGAGGGTCTTGGCGTTGATGTTGGAGACCACGATGTTGGACCTTATCTGGGTCCCGTCCGCGAGCTGCACACCGCAGGCCCGCTTGCCGTCGGTCAAGACCTTGTCCACCCGCGAGTTGAAACGGATATCCCCGCCGAATTCCTTATACGCGTTGGCGATGCCCTCGGGGATGCCGCTCATGCCGCCCCGGGGGTAATAGATGCCCTCGTGCTCTGAGTAGGCCAGGAAGGCCACGTAGCCGGGGCAGAGGGCAGGGGGCAGGCCTACGAAATAGGACTGCAGGCTCATGGAGGCCCGCACCGTGTCGCTCTTGAAGAACTTGCACAGCACGCTCTCGAAGTTGAGGACCATGTACTTCATATACTTGGCCAGCGCGGGGTTGGCGATGGCCACCTTGATGAGGTCCTTCATGGTCCCCATGGACTCGGACATAACCTTTCCGAAGGCGAAGTTGATGGCCTCGGAGCCCACCTCGGAGAAGCGGTCCCACGCCCGGGCGTCCTCCTCCGAGAACTGGGCGATGACTTCCCGCGTGCCCTCTACGCTCACCGGATAGGAGAAGCGGCGCCCGTCCGCGGTGAAGAAGCCATAGATGGGGTCGATGGGTATGAAGTCGATGAAGTCCTCGGTCTTACGGCCCAACTTCTTAAAGAGGTCATCGATCACCCAGTCCAGCTCGACGACGCTCGCCCCGATATCGAAGCGGTAGCCCTCGTGGTCGTAGGAGGAGCAGCACCCTCCCACCTGCCCGGTGTTCTCCAGGATCAGCGTCTTATAGCCGTTCTTCGCCAGCATGGCGGCGCTGGAGAGCCCCCCCAGCCCCGCGCCGATGACCACGGCGTCGTAATCCATCTTCGTCTCCCTTCCAGCATCTCAGATAAAGTAGCGGTAGGGCAGGTAGGGGACCTGCTTACCGACGTGGCTGAGATAGCGCTTGGTGCTCTCGTCCGCGGTGAAATAGGCGGCGGCCAGCCCCAGCAGCACTACGACGCCAAGGGCCTTCTTCATGTTCTTCATCTTCATTACCTCCATTCCTCGAGATGTCTGTCGTCTGCGATCATCGCCCTGGTTCTTTTACTCTTTCCGATCCGGTTCTCTCCCAGGATCAACATTCCCACTGTTCCTCAGTAAGATCTCGCTCCCATATCACAAGCATGCCTATCCTCTATCCTTCAGGATGTAACTCGATGCGATGATGCCCGATGCGATGGTGGTGGGCACCCCGCCTCCCAGGTGGGTGGAGCTGCCGGTCAGGTACAGGTTCTTGATGGCCCGCGAACGCGCGTGCGGCCTGAAGAGGGCCAGCGAGGTCATGTCCGAGAAGAGGCCGTAGATGGACCCCTGGGGCGAGAGCAGGCGGCGCTCGAAATCCAGGGGGGTGGATACCTCCATGTAGGTTATGTGGTCGCGTATGCCGGGAAGGACGTGGCGCTCCAGGCTCTTGATCGCCTCTTCCCTGTACCAGTCCTTGATGCGGTCCCAGTTGTCCCCCAGGGGGGCGTAGGGGGCTGGCGCGTTGCACAGGAAGTTGAGGACATGGTGGCCGTCCGGGGCCAGGGAGGGGTCCGCCTCTGAGGGCCAGCAGACCAGGCTCATGGCACTGGAGGGGATGAGGTCCCTCTTGTAGTAGTTGTTCCACACATCGTTCATGGTCTCGATGGAACCTGTGACTATAGTGTGATGGGCTTCCAGGTCCGGCTTGGTGTCCAGCCCCACGTAGATCATGGGGCAGGGCATGGAGTGGCTGTAGCTGTCGATGGCTTTCACGGCCCACTTGGGCAGGTTCTCGGGACCGACCATCTTCAGGTAGGCCACCTTCGCGTTGACGTTGGAGACCACCATCTTGGAGGTGATCTCCGTACCGTCCTCCAGCAGTACGCCTTGGGCGGTGCGGTCGCGCACCAGGATCTTCTCCACCTTCTGCCCCGTGCGCACCTCCAGCCCATAGTCCTCACCCGCCTGCTTCATGCCCTCCGGGATGGAGATCATGCCGCCGCGCGGGTAATAGATGCCCATGTGTTCCGTGAGGGCGATGAAGCCGAAGATGCCCGAACCGATCTCCGGTGGCGCTCCGGCGAAGTAGGACTGGAAGGCCACCGAGGACTGGATGATGGGATTCTTGTAATACTTGCGGGTCACCCCCTGGTGGGTACGCATGAGCAGGGGGAGGAAGCGCATGGCGTCGGGATTCTTTATGACCATGGACATGGCCTCGGGCAGCGTCTTCATGGGGGAGAGCATCATGGCGTCCATCATCTTGTCGATCATGCTGAAACCCAGGCCCGAGAAGCGTTTCCAGCCCTCCACGTCCTCGGGGGCGATGGACTGGATGACCCTCGTGGTCTCCTCGATGTCCGTGGGGTAGGAGAACCTCTGCCCGTCCGGGGTTATAAAGGAATAGATGGGGTCGCAGGGCACCAGCTCGATATAGTCCTCGCGCTTCTTGCCCATGAGTTCGAAGAACCTTTCCATGGGGTGGAGTATCTCCACGATGGAGGCCCCCACATCGAACTTGTAACCCTGGGTCTCGTAGGTCGAGCAGCAGCCTCCGATGATGTCGGATTGCTCCAGGATGAGGGCCTTGAAGCCGTTCTTAGCCAGGAGGGCGGCGGTGGTCAACCCGCCCAGTCCCGCTCCTATCACAATCGCATCGTAATCCGCCATTTGAACCTCCTCTTGATCAGCTCCGCGGCAACCGCAAAGGACGCCGCCGCGCTCCGCTCAACGCATGCATGGGTACCACCACCACGGCATGAGAGCCGGTGGCATTGTGGTGGGAGAACTCCTCGCGGCCTGCGGCATCCTTTTTTATCCTTCTCTTTGTGGATAGTTAATTTGACTTGTGAGTGCTATTATACTTACTGATAACCGTGATGTAAACCCCGATATGTTCGGGCCGGTTTCGCTGGCGCACGTGGGGAGCCTGCCTCGGCCATGGACGGGCCGGTGAGCGCCGGCCGCCGCCCCTTTGGGCGTCAGTCTCCTGCCTGTTCCCGGTAAAGGCCGTGCTGGAGAAAGTCCACGAGGTTGACGAAGAAGGAGAGGACGTCGAAGTCCTCCTCGACCACGTAACGGTTGCCCACCACCTCGGCGATGCCGAGGAGGGCGTAGGCCACGGCCATGGGATCTACGGGGCGGAAGGCCCCCTCGGCGATGCCCCTCTCTATGTCCCGGGCCAGGAACTCCGCCACCTGTGCGAAAGCCTCGGCGGCCTTTTTCCTGAGCCTCTCGTTTCCGCCCAGGGCTTCGGAGATGATGCCCATGAACATGAATTGCAGGTCGCGGTACTTGGAGATAAATGTCAGACCTTCGATGCCCAGTCGCATAAGTGCGTCCCTGGCCTCCCCGGCCGCCGCATCGGCCTCGGCCAACAACGTCCCCAGGGTCCGCTCCATGGTGGCTATGAAGATGTCCTCCTTGCCCGCGAAGTACTGGTAGCAGGTGCCTTTGCTGATCCCGGCTTCCTGGGCGATATCGTCGACGGTCGCGTTGTGATATCCCTTGATAGAGAAGACGCGGAAGGCGGCATCCAGGATCTCCTCGGTGCGCCGCTCCTCGTCGCTCATGGTGGCCAGGCGTTCTTCGTCCTCCAGCTCGTGGGTCTCCTTTTCCCGCGCCTGCTTGCGGAAATCGTCCCAATCGGACACCTTCTCGAAGGGATACTTATCGAGGATGCTCCTCATGCTCTTGACGGAAAGCCCTTCCGAGCGCATGTTCTTTATCACCAGCAGCCGCCTCAGAAAGGCCTCGTCGTAATAGACCACGTTGGGCTTTTCCTTCTCCGGCATGGGGAGCAGCCCCTTGGCCATGTAGAACTTGATGGTGCTTACGGGAAGCCCCGAAGCCTGGGAGAGCTGTTTCATCTTCATGGGGCCGCTCTGCTGTCTGCTATCCAAACCGCTCCATCCTCTCTTCCTGGCGCCCTCTTCTGCTCTGGTCTGCAATAATTATTGTCGAACCGTTCGGCTAGTACAAGCTCGTCACGAGGTATCGCGGACACCGTAGTGATCACGTTTGAGCATAACCTCGCGATGGAGGCGCGCTCTCGTGGGTGCGAATGTTGTGAAGA
>CAYHAT010000174.1:0-7458 GCA_964354675.1 uncultured Actinomycetota bacterium
TATCTGGAGGGGGCGCGCCAGCTGAGGACGGACCTCCCCGAATAAGCCGGCAGCGCCTCACAATCGCATAGAACAAAAGGGGAGTTCGAGCCCGGGGCTCGAACTCTTTGGATTTGCAGCCCTTGCGGTGGATGCAGGTAAAAGGGGTATGCGTCCGCGGTCCTGCCATACGGGATGAAAGGCGAAAAACGTCGCTAGGCAGGCCGGAAGTGCCGCCGCAGAGGCAGACCGCCACCGAAAAGAAAGAGTATGGATCAGGAAGGAAGTGGTGGAGATGGTTATCGTATTGCGCGAGGGAGCGACCGAGGAGGATATAGAGGAACTCGTCGCCATACTGCACGAGGTAGGGGCGGAAGCTCACATATCCCGTGGCGAGTTCCGCACGGTGATCGGGGTCATCGGCGACCGCGAGAGGGTCATGCAGATTCCCTTTGAGGCCTATGCCGCCGTGGAGAAGGTCGTCCCCATCATGAAGCCCTACAAGCTCGTGAGCCGCGAGTTCAAAGATGAGCCCACCGTGATCCGCGTCGGTGGGGCCGAGATCGGGGGCGGGACCTTCACCATCATCGCCGGACCCTGCTCGGTGGAAAATGAAGGTCAGGTGGTGGAGGCTGCCCGCGCAGCGAAAGAGGCAGGGGCGACCCTTTTCCGCGGTGGTGCTTTCAAGCCACGTACCTCCCCCTACAGTTTTCAGGGCCTGGGAGAAGACGGGCTCGCGATGCTCGCCCGGGCACGGGAGGAGACGGGGCTCCCCATCGTCACCGAGGTGCTCGACGTGCGCGACATCGAGGTCGTCTCCCGTTATGCGGATGTGCTCCAGGTCGGTGCCCGCAACATGCAGAATTTCCTCATGCTCAGGGACCTGGGCTTCCAGGATAAGCCCATCCTTCTCAAGCGCGGTATGAGCTCGACCGTAGAGGAGTGGCTGATGGCGGCGGAGTACATCCTCAAAGAGGGTAACAAGGGCGTCATCCTGTGTGAGCGGGGTATACGTACCTTCGAGACCGCAACCCGCAACACCCTGGACATATCTGCGGTGCCAACGGTCAAGAACTACTCCCACCTGCCCATCATCGTGGACCCCAGCCATGCCACCGGGGTGAGGGAGCTCGTGGCACCCCTGTGCAAGGCAGCCCTGGCGGCGGGGGCGGACGGGGTGATGGTGGAGATGCATCCCAACCCCCGCGAGGCCTTATGCGACGGGCCGCAGTCCTTGACCCTGGAAGGCTTCAGGACGATGATGGATGAGCTGAAAGGGCTGGCTGACTTCCTGGGTAAAAAGTAAGGGCGGAACGGGAAAGGTGCGGTGGCGAGATGACCGGCAAGGCGCTCTACGGGCGCGTAGGGATCCTCGGAACCGGATTGATTGGCGGTTCTCTGGGATTGGCCCTGCGGGAGGAGGGCGCGGCGGAAAAAGTCCTCGGATACGACGCCGATGGTGAGATGCTGGCAATCGCCCTGGCGCGGGGTGCGGTGGAAGAGGCGGCCGGCAGCGCGGGCGAGTTGGCTGGCGCCTGCGATCTCGTGTTCATAGCCGTGCCGGTGCGCGCCATCCCGGCAGTCCTTAGACAGATGGCCCCCGCATTGCGGCCCGGCACCACCCTGAGCGACGTCGGTTCCGTGAAGGAACGCGTAGTCGGGATCGCCGGAGAGATATTACCGTTCGGATGCCATTTTATCGGGGGCCATCCCCTGGCCGGCTCGGAACAGAGGGGGGTGGGCTTCGCCGACTCACATTTGTTCCGCGGCGCCTACTATGTGCTCACCCCCAGCGCCGAGTGTGATGCCGAGGTATACTCCCGGCTGCACGCTCTGTTGACCTCGCTGGGAGCCAGGGTGATCGCTATGGATCCCAGGCAACATGACCGCACGGTGTCCGTTATCAGCCATCTGCCCCATATCATGGCCATGTCACTGATGAACCTGGCCTTGCAGCGCGCCGAGGAATATCCAATGCTACGCCTTGCCGCGGGAGGATTCCGGGATATGACGCGCATCGCAGCCTCCGATGTGGGTCTCTGGTTGGATATCCTCATGGAGAACCGCAATGCGGTAGAGGAATCGCTGGAGGAATGCATTGCCGCTATGCGCCACATCGGCGAACTTCTCGCGGAGGGAAAAGAAGACGAGCTGGTACGCTGGATGGAGAGCGCCAGTAGCGGCAGACAGAACCTGGTGCCGGTTCTGGGAGAATCGCTGGCAGGGTTTTACAGTATTATCCTGGCGGTTGACGACCGGCCCGGCGTGATCAGCGACGTGACCCTCACGGTAGGGGAGATGGGCATCAACATCGAGGACATAGAGTTGGTACATCCACTGGAAAGCGGGCAGGGCCTGCTGAGGCTGACCATCACCGGAGAGGCTACTGCACGGCGTGTGGCGGAAGCGCTGAGAGGGAAGGGCTATCGCGCAAATATGAGCAAAACCTTGGGAGGAGAGTGATGCAGGCAGCCTTCAGCGGAGCAAAGCCGTTGCGGGGGGGAGTATCGGTCCCCCCGGACAAATCCATATCTCACCGCGCCGCCATACTGGGAGCCATGGCTGAAGGCAAGACGACCGCAAGGCCCTTCCTGCGTTCCGAGGACTGTATCTCCACCATCACCAGCCTGCGTAACCTGGGGATCGAGCTTGAACTGGACGGAGACGTACTCACCGTCGCCGGCAGGGGTCCGGAGGGTTGGACTCAGGCGGATGGCGAGCTCGACGCCGGGAACTCGGCCACCACCATGCGATTGCTTTCCGGAGCCCTGGCTGGCCGCCCCTTCACCAGCGTGATCACGGGAGATGCATCCCTGCGACGCCGTCCCATGGGACGTATCGTGGAGCCACTTCGCCGTATGGGCGCGGAGATAACCGGGGGGGCGAACAACACGCAACCACCTTTGACCATAAAAGGGGGAGGGCTAAAAGGGATAGAGCATCGCATGGAGGTGGACAGCGCGCAGGTCAAATCGGCCCTCCTTCTGGCGGGGCTGCAGGCCGAAGGCGATACGCGCATCCTGGGTGGGAGGTCGTCGCGCGATCACACCGAGAGGATGCTATTGATGATGGGGGCGGACCTCACCTTCGAAGGCGAGGAGGCCATGACCATCCGGAGGTCCCGGTTGCAGGCCCAGGAGTTGGTGATACCGGGCGACATCTCCAGCGCCGCCTTCCTCATAGCCGCGGCGGTATTGGTTCCGGGCTCGCGGCTGACGCTTAGAGACGTCGGGCTCAATCCCACGCGGGCGGGTTTCCTCTCGGTGCTGAACTCCATGGGAGCGCTGGTGATGGAGTCGAACTATCGCGAGACCAACAACGAACCGTGCGGGGACCTGGAGGTGGGGGGAGCTCAACTGAGCGGCGTCGAGGTCGAAGGCTGGCGCATACCGGCTTTGATCGACGAGGTGCCGTTGCTGGCGGTGCTCGGATGCCGGGCGCGGGGAGAGACGGTGGTGCGCGGAGCGGGCGAGTTGCGGGTAAAGGAGAGCGACCGTATCGCGGCCGTATGCGGGGAGCTCTCGAAGATGGGCGCCGACATCGCGGAACTCGAGGACGGCTTCGTGGTGAGAGGACCCGTGGGGCTGAAAGGAGCCCAGGTGGACTCCCACGGCGACCACCGCATCGCCATGGCCCTGGCGGTTGCCGCCCTAGGTGCGGAGGGGGAGACGGTCATCTCCGGCTGGGAATGCGTCAACATATCCTTCCCGGATTTCGAGCAGACCCTCCGTTATCTGATGTAACGGGTCAAACTTCAGTCGCCTCTTCCAGCTGTGGTCTCGGATGAAGTCGCGATACCCATGATGCGGTTGAAGAGGTCCAGCACCGGGATGGGGGTGATCGCCTTGGCGCCCGCGAACATGCCCGTGCCCACGGTGTTCGGGCAGACGTAGGTGAAGCGTATATTGCGCAGCCCCCTCAGCTTGAACTCCTGGCGCAGCGACTCGGTGAGGCCTACTACCGCGAACTTGGTGGCGCAATAATCGCTGATGTAGGGGACGCCGAGCAGCCCGCCGGCAGAGGCCATGTTCACCACGTGACCCTCCTTCTTGGCCACCATGCCGGGGAGAAAGGCTTTCATGGTCCAGAAATGGGCCAGCAGGTTCACCGCTACGGTGCGTTCGATGACCTCGTCCGGTTTCTCCAGGAAGGGATCGGACTTCACGACACCAGCGTTGTTGACCAGGATATCGATGGTCCCGAACTCCGCCTGCACCTTCTGAGCCAGCGCATAGACCTTTTCTTTATCGGAGATATCGCAGGCATAGGAGGCTACTTCGCCGTGGTTTGAGAGCTCCTCCCTGGCTTCTTCCAAAGCGGTCTCACGTATGTCCACGATGGCCACCCGGCAACCCTCCTGGAGCAACAGGCGGGCAAGGGACCTCCCCATACCCAGCGCTGCTCCCGTGATCAAGACGTTCTTCCCTCACAAGTCCTTCATCTCCGGCACCTCCCTGCGCATTCTGTACGATCCGGCATGCAAGATTATAACATCGCGACGGGAAGCGATACGGTCTTGGGAGGTCTCCATGAGCTCTACGCGTTCTTATGACTCCTTCGCCTGCAACTGCCGGGGAGGAACATGACATAGCGACAGGGAGCCGATACGGTCGAAGGAGGTCTTTAAAGGTGCCTCTTGAGGCTCTATGATATTTTCATAGCCGATAAGAGAGGAGCGAGACTGAAAGATATGATCATCGCCATCGACGGACCCGCCGGCGCGGGTAAGAGCACCGTGGCGCAGAGGATGGCGCGCCGCCTGCACTTTGGCTACCTGGATACCGGGGCAATGTACCGGGCCCTGACCTTGCAAGCCTTGCGCGGGCATCTGGACCTGGATGACGAGGACAGGCTGGCCTCCATGGCGTCGGGATTGGACTTGAGGATGGAGTACGCGTCCCGCAGAAGACCGCCCTACCGTATGCTCATGGATAACGAGGACGTCACCTCGGCCATCCGTTCCCGGGAGGTCTCCGCCCACGTCTCCCAGGTCTCCTCACATCCCTGCGTGCGCAAGGAGATGGTGAGGAAGCAGCGCAACCTCGCCACGGAGGGGGGCGTGGTGGTGGAAGGCAGGGACGTGGGGACGGTGGTGTTCCCACAGGCCGACATGAAGTTCTTCGTCACCGCGTCCGTGAAGGAAAGGGCGCGCAGGCGCTACCTGGAGATGAAGAAGGACGGTTACGATGTTTCCCTGCACACCATACAGCAGGAGATGGTACGCAGGGACCATCTCGACTCCACCCGCGCCTACAATCCCCTCAGACGCGCGCCCGACGCCCACCTCGTTGATACGACCGGCGAGAACGTCTCGCAGGTGGTGGGAAGGCTGCTCCACCTGGTCAAGGAGTGGCGGACGGCGGCAGGTGAGGCGCGGTGACCTTCCGCGGCCGGCTTTCATCACATGTACACGGGAATTGGAACCCCCCCCGTATAACAGAGGTCCGGGAGGGATCTCCCTGCAGTGGAAGCGTGATGGCCGGGGATCTCCTTCTCGCGCTCGACCGCAAGCCGCCCCTCGATATCCTGGACTACATGGAGGCCTCCGAGGGGAGACGCGTATCTTTGCGACTGTCTCGGGAGGGAAATGAGATCGCCCTCAAGGTTCGTAAAGGACCCGGGATCCCCCTGGGGCTCGTATTCGATGAGGCGGTCTTCGACGGCGTGCGCACCTGTCACAACCATTGCATCTTCTGTTTCGTGGACCAGATGCCGCCTGGATTCAGGGAGACACTATACATCAAGGACGACGATTACCGGCTCTCCTTTTATTACGGCAACTTCATCACCCTCAACAACCTCTCACGGGAGGACCTGGAAAGGATAAGACGGCTACGGCTTTCACCGCTCTACGTATCCCTGCATACGACCGATCCCGTTTTGCGCTCTTCCCTCATGGGGGGCGATGTCGGAAGAGGGCTCGATACCCTGAGGTCTCTGCTGGACGATGGTTTCGAGATCCACCTGCAGGTGGTGGTATGCCCGGGCATCAATGACGGGGAAGCGCTGCAACATACCCTGCACGACATACTGGCAACCTACCCGGCAGCGTCGTTGGGGGTGGTACCCCTGGGGTTGACCTCTTATACTGGCGGGTTGCCGGAAGGCCTTAGGCCGCATGACCGCGATTCGGCGCTGCAAGTCCTGGAAGCGTTAGGGGAATACCAAGCCCTTGCTCTAGATAAATATGGAAGGCGTTTGTTTTTCGCGGCGGATGACTTCTATCTCCTTGCGGAGAGGGACTTTCCCACTGAGGACGAGTACGATGGTTACCCACAACTTGAGAACGGCGTGGGAATGGCGAGGAAGTTCATACAGGAAGCGTACTTTGAGACGGGCGCTTTCATACCTGAAGGTGAGCCGGTGCGCGGCGTGGTAACGGGCGTGGCGGGCGAGCGGGTGATGGGGATAGCGTTGGAAAAGGCCGGGATACGCGGGGTTGAGGTTGTCGCAGTCGTGAACCGTCTCCTGGGGGGGTCGGTGACGGTGACCGCACTCCTGGGGGGCACGGATATCGTCAGGGCTTTGCGGGAGAGGAAACCCGTCTCGCGCGAGTTGCTCATCCCTGATAGCATGCTCAGGGAGGGGTTGTTCATAGACGACCTCACCCCTGGTGACGTGGAACGGGAGACCGGATATCGCCTGGTCCCGGTGGAAGTGGACGGTGCGCGCCTGGTGCGGGCGCTATGCGGAGAGGAGCAACGAGGCTGATGGTTTCCAACCTTCCCCTGGTAGCCGTGGTGGGAAGGCCCAACGTGGGCAAGTCCACCATGGTCAATCGGCTCGTGGCCAAGGGGGATGCCATCGTAGAAAGGGATCCCGGCGTGACCCGCGACCGCAACTACTTTACCGCTTCCTGGAGGGGCAGGGACTTCCGCATCGTGGATACCGGAGGCATGGACCCGGTCTCAGAGGAGAAGCTGACGCAAGCCATAGGGAAGCAGGCCATGCTGGCGGTGGAGGAGGCAGACCTGGTGTTGATGATGGTCGACGCGGCGGATGGGGTTACCGCGGCGGACGAGGAGGTCGCCCAGGAGTTGCGGCGTACGGGCAAACCGGTGCTCCTGGCCGCGAACAAAGTGGACAACCAGCGCCAGGAAGACGAGGCCGTGGAGTGGTATTCCCTGGGGATGGGCGAACCGTGGCCGGTATCGGCCATGCATGGGCGTAACATCGGGGACCTGTTGGACATGATGGTGGAGAGCCTGCCGGAGACGCCGCAGGAAACGGAGGAGGAACAGCCGGAGACCGTGGTGGCCATAGTGGGAAGACCCAACGTGGGGAAGTCCACCCTGTTCAACCGCCTGCTGCGGGAAGAGCGCTCCATCATCAGCGATATTCCCGGCACCACGCGGGATGCCGTGGACACGGTGCTGGAAGTGGGGGACACCACCTACCGCTTTATCGACACCGCAGGGTGGCGTAAGCGCACTAAGATCAAGGAGGGGGTGGAGTTCTACAGCCAGGGCAGGGTGTGGA
>CAYHAT010000175.1:0-7404 GCA_964354675.1 uncultured Actinomycetota bacterium
TGCAGCAGACCATGTCCTTCCAGTCCTTTTACTGCGGGCTGCCCCCGGAGCTGGCGCCGGGCTTCATCGCCCTCATCCCTTACTCCGAGCACGAGGGCATCTGGTACCCGCGGGGTGGGATGATCCAGATCCCCAAGGCCTTCCAGCGCTGCGGGGAGAAGTTGGGCATGGAGGTGCGGCTGAACACATGCGTGGACAAGGTCATGGTGCGCGACCGCAGGGTGGAAGGGGTCCGGCTCGCGGACGGGACGGAGATAACCTCCGAAATGGTGGTGTCCAACGTCAACGCCAAGAAGCTCTACCTGGACATGATCGGCGAGGAGCACTTGCCCTGGCTGGCCCGCTTCGGCATCAAGAGTTACGAGGTGGCCATGTCCTGCGTCATGCTCTACGTGGGGCTGGACTACCGCCCGCCTCTGGAGGCACACCACAGCCTGACCATAGGGTCCCTGGAGATGATGAACGACTTCTGGTGGAACGAGTTCAAGCGGGGCGAGATACCGGAGGACGTGCACGGCCTCATCTGCTGGCCCACCGAGTCCGACCCCTCCATGGCCCCGGAGGGCTGCCACGTGCTCAACATCATGGGCATGGGCCCTTACCGTCTCTCGGGGACGGATTGGGACAGCGAGAAGATGCGTGTTGCGGAGAAGATGATCAACGGGCTGTCGGAGACGGCTGTCCCCGGGATGAAGGACCACGTCAAGGTGCTGGAGGTCTCCACCCCCCTCGATTTCGAGCGCCGGCTGCTCTCCCCGGGTGGGGCTATCTACGGGCTGCAGATGGACCTCCCGGCCCAGGCGGTGTTCCGGCCGGCGGCCAAATCCAAGTCCATCAAGGGGCTCTACCTCACCGGCGCCTCCACCCATCCCGGCGGGGGAGTGCCCTCGGCCATCGCCTCAGGCTACATCGCCTCCCTGCTGGTGGACAAGTACGAGTGATCTTGTGTCCGAAGTCTGATGTCTGAAACCTGATGTTGAAGGGAGATGAAAGAGGAAGTACGAAACGCGGTTGTCGCAAGTGGCACATGAACGTTAGTGCCAGTGAAGCGATGGCGCGGTAGAAGCATATCGCAGAGATCGCAGGAGGTCGAAATGCTTAGAAGAAAGAACGCTGAGCCCGATAGAAAGGGCTTCTCGAAGAAGATGCTGCCACTCATCTTGGTCGGCATGATAGCGCTGCTCGCCTTCCAGTTCACGCGGCTGGACGAGTCGAAGAAACGGTTCATCATGCACCTGCTGAAGCAGGCCCCTTACCTGCCCGGCAGGTACTACGCCTAGGCTTTCTAACGGGGTCGTATCTTCGATCTTCGGTCTTCTAGATACTTAACGCGTTCCATAAAGGATATGGCAAGACCGAAGATCGAAGATACGACCCCCTCCCCGTGATCCCAGTGGGACATTAAACTATTATCATCGGTTGTTCGAAATAAGAAATACGGCCGATTATGCGTTAGTGACTGAAGAGCAGGTATGGATGATGAAGAAGCGGTCTCTGGGCATGTGGTTGTTTACGATGTTCTTGATCCTCGCACTGCTGGCGTTCCCCTGCGGCTGCGGGGGGCCTTGCGGTGATTCCAGCGGGCTGCCCTCCGGCGTCGCGGGGATAATCGACTCCCCCGAGTTCGCTTACTCGACCTGGGGGATCCGTGTGGTCGATTTGGACAGCGGCGACGAGGTCTTCTCATCCCTCAATCCGGATATCATGCTCGATCCGGCGTCCACGACCAAGCTCTTCACCGCAGCGGCCGGCTTCGATGCCCTTGGAGCCGATTACCGGTTCGATACACCTGTTTACCGCGCGGGGGAGGTCGGCGCCGATGGGGTCCTCAACGGCGACCTGATACTCGTGGCCAGCGGAGACCTGGCCATGGGAGGGAGGGGCGCCCTGGAGGGGACCATCGCATACACGGACTACGACCACAACGACGCCAACGCCCTCGGTATGGGCGAGCTCACCGAGGGCGACCCGCTCGCGGGATTGGACGAACTGGCCCGGCAGGTAGCCGCAAGCGGCATCAAGGAGGTAGCGGGAGACGTTGTCATCGATGCCCGGCTGTTCGGGCCCGGCAGGTCGTTCAACCCGCACGAGGAATACGTGATCACCCCCATCGTCATCAACGACAACCTCATCGACCTCACCATCAAGCCGACCCAGCCCGGCAGCCTGGCGGAGGTGGAGTGGAGGCCCCAGACCGCCGCCTACCGGGTGGAGAACAAGGTGGACACCGTGGCGGAGGGCGGGGAAGTCGCTCTCGAGGTGGGATCGACCAGCCCCGGCGTCATCGTCGTCGAAGGCCAGGTACCCGCGGGAGAGGATGAAGTGATACGCACTTACGGGGTGGAGGACCCCGCCGCCTTCGCCCGCACCTGTTTCGTCGAAGCGCTGCAGCGAGCCGGGATCAAAGTTGATGCACCCGAAACGGGCGAAAACGACCCCGGCAAGCTGCCCGCCGAGGGCAGCTACGCGGAGACGGAACGGGTCGCGCTGCTCGAGTCTCCCCCCTACAAGGAATACGCCAAGCTGATCCTCAAGGTCAGCCACAACCTGGGGGCGGATATCCTCCCATATCTGATCGCCGTGCATGAGGGTGGCAGTACCATGGAGGACGGCCTCGCCATCGAACATGATTTTCTCGCGGGGGCGGGCGTGGACACTGATGGGATGATCCTTAACGACGGGCAGGGCGCCTTCGGCGCCAATCTCGTGAGCCCGGGGTGCGTCGTCCAGCTGCTGCGCTATATGAGCACGCGAGATGATTTCACTGACTATCGGGATTGCCTGCCGGTGCTGGGTGTAGACGGCAGCCTGGCGAACACGCTGACCGACAGCCCGGCCGCCGGGAAGGTCCAGGCGAAGACGGGCACCCATGTCGGGAGCGATAGTATGAACGAGAGGCCCGTGGTGTTAGCCAGAGCCCTCGGGGGGTATATGGTGACCGCGAGCGGTCGCGAACTCGCATTCGACATCAACGTGAACAACGTGCCCCTAGGCGGTATGGACGAGATGATGTCGTTGATCGAAAAGCATGCCCGCATCCTGGAAGTGATCTACGAGGAACATTAAATCGAGAAAGCATCGGGTCATTTCCAGTAGACTTACTAATGCCTTACGATATTTATTTAATTCTGGAAATCCCCATGCAGAGGAGAGCCCCCGATGAGGCCGGGGGCTCTTTGTCTTGGCGTTGTTCGTTTATCCGCTAGGGCGTATACCCCACTACGTCGTGTCCTCCCGTCCACACTCCATTGTAGTTGAAGTACATGGGCCTCTCGGCGATGATCTGCTGCCCGTTGGTGCATTCCACCTTGGTCGAGAAGTCGTGGGCTTCGTCGTTGGCCTCCCCCAGCTTGCCCTTCACCGCCACGGTGGAGCGGGAGTTGGGAGCAACGGATAGGCTCTGGGTATCGGTGGTGCCGTCCCCCTTCATGTAGGTGATGGTGACCTCGGCGGCGGTGCCCCCCGGGTTCTGGATGCACAGGTAGGGGTCGAAGCCGGGGCGGCAGGTGCCCTCGGCGAAGTAGAAGATGTTAGAAGGGGCGGTTGCTCCCACCACGTCATGGCCCCCGGTACACCAGCCGTTGTAGTTGAAGTACATGGGGCGCTCGGCGATGATCTGCTGCCCGTTGGTGCATTCCACCTTGGCGGAGAAGTCGTGGGCCTCGTCCGCTCCCTCGCCCAAGACGCCCTTGACCCCCACGGTGGCCCGGGAGTGTGCCCCCACGGCGAGGCTCTGGGTATCGGTGGTGCCGTCACCTTTCATGTAGGTGATGGTGACCTCGGCAGCTGCGTCCCCGGGGTTCTGGATGCAGATATAGGGGTCGAAGCCGGGGCGGCAGGTGCCTTCGGCGAAGTAGAAGGTGCAGGCGGGTGAGGTCGCCCCCACTACGTCGTGTCCTCCCGTCCACACTCCATTGTAGTTGAAGTACATAGGCCTCTCGGCGATGATCTGCTGCCCGTTGGTGCATTCCACCTTGGTCGAGAAGTCGTGGGCTTCGTCGTTGGCCTCCCCCAGCTTGCCCTTCACCGCCACGGTGGAGCGGGAGTTGGGAGCAACGGATAGGCTCTGGGTATCGGTGGTGCCGTCCCCCTTCATGTAGGTGATGGTGACCTCGGCGGCGGTGCCCCCCGGGTTCTGGATGCACAGGTAGGGGTCGAAGCCGGGGCGGCAGGTGCCCTCGGCGAAGTAGAAGATGTTAGAAGGGGCGGTTGCTCCCACCACGTCATGGCCCCCGGTACACCAGCCGTTGTAGTTGAAGTACATGGGGCGCTCGGCGATGATCTGCTGCCCGTTGGTGCATTCCACCTTGGCGGAGAAGTCGTGGGCCTCGTCCGCTCCCTCGCCCAAGACGCCCTTGACCCCCACGGTGGCCCGGGAGTGTGCCCCCACGGCGAGGCTCTGGGTATCGGTGGTGCCGTCACCTTTCATGTAGGTGATGGTGACCTCGGCAGCTGCGTCCCCGGGGTTCTGGATGCAGATATAGGGGTCGAAGCCGGGGCGGCAGGTGCCTTCGGCGAAGTAGAAGGTGCAGGCGAAGGTCACCACCACGTCATGGTCTGCAGTGACGTTGGTTATCACATAGGGGTCGGCGACGGCCTGGGGCACCCCGTTGTCGGTAATGGAGGCGATTTGGTATCCCGCATCGGGGGCGATGTTGATTGAGGCGGTGTCCCCCGGGGCCACCTGCTGGGTTAGAGGGTCTACGTTTCCGTTGCCCCCGGAGACGGAGGCATTGACTGTATAGGTGCTTACGTAATTCGAGTACCAGACCCGATTAGTCGTGGCGTCAGTCCCATACCAGACGGCGTGGGGGTGACCATCCGCGTCCAGCGCTATCTGGGGAGACTGGTTGCTGGTGCTGCCGGGGGATAGGTTCTCAGGGGCGGTCCACCCCGGTGAAGCCTGAGAAAGTGGCGCGCACGCGAAGACCATTGCCGCCGCGAGCATGACCGCCAGCACCAGCGGCATATGCCTCCCTGCTGTCTTCTTGCTGCCCGCCGCCCTGAAACGCTCCTTAGCCCTCATGAAACAACCTCCTTTTGTACCGCAACCGCCGGCGATCCATTTCTCATATACCCACAACGCCTTTCCGTACACTGGTATTCTCCGGAATATCTCATATGACCCCAGCTCTCTTCCTCGCACCGATATTCTACAACAATCCCGGCCTTCGGTCGTGCTTCGGGCCGCCGATCGACCGCTGCATTCGCTGATCGGCAGGCAGAATCTCCCCGAAGAGGGTTTTCGCCCGATTCCGGCATGCCTCGACCGCTGCAAGTATGCTCATGACGATTAGCCCCTGGGTAAAAGACAGGTTGAAGGATTAGGCAATACAAGCCAAGTGTCCTTCAGGATTCATATGAATAATGCGGGTTAAATAGATCGGGGCAGGGACGGGCGCTCAGCAGGCTTCCGCGACGAGACGATCGAGAAGCTCTCCAGAAGATCGCTTTGCGCACCACTGGCGGACATACTCGATATCCAGGGAATCCTGCTGGACAAGGACTATCCCGAGAGCGTCTTCGTAATGTTTGTGGATTTCCGTTTGCTTGAACCAATCCAACTTTACGATGATCATATCCTCGGGCGATGAAAAGTAGACCGGCACGCCACGCAGCTCTTCCCCGACCCTGCGCGAGAACCTCTCGCGGTCGAACGCGGTGTCCTCCAGCATCCAGAAGTCGATCTTGGTCAGGGTTTCGTTGTGGATGATATTGAACATCGAGCGATATCGGACCGCCTCCTCCATCGCTTCCTTGCTCACATAGAAATCTTCACGGAAAGCCTCGTAAATACGCTCTATACCCGACATGTCGATCTCCACGATCAGGTCGATATCATGGGTGGACCGAGGCTTACCATAGAAACTGACGGCAAAGGCGCCGGTGACCATGTAGGGGATCTTCAACCGCGTCAGTCTTACGGCGGTCTGCAGGAGTATCTCGATCGGATTCATCCGTATATCCTCTTGAACAGCTCTTCCCTGAGCTCTTCGTCGGATATCCCTGGATGGTCGCGTCTTGTGCCGGCGATGGCCAGTCCCATGACCGCCTCGCTGAGCCCGGCGGCGATCTCCAGCCGTTGCTCGCCGCTCAAGCCGCGTATCTTCTGGAGGTAAAGAGCCTCTATATCCTCGCAGGGGTAGCTTCTCTTATCTTGCATAACACGGCACATCCCTATTGCCCGGAGACGATCCACTACGTCTTACCCATAGGCATTAAAGACCATAGGCATTAAAGACCATAGGCATTAAAGAGCTTTAAAGCACCTCTGATTATAGTCCCACAAGGGGACAATAGCGGGCATATGTATCGTGGATCAGCATCAGGAGCCGATGTTCACCTTGTTACTGATGCGCGCGATGCAGGCGTCGATATAGGACGAGTCCTCGATGGCGATGCTGATGGCGTCCTGCTTGCAGACCATGGCGCAGCGGCCACACCCCTTGCACTCCTCGCCGATGACCGCTTTCTTGTCCACCACCTCCATCTGCTTGAACATGCATACCTTCACGCACGCGCCGCAGCCGTTGCACTTCTCCGCGTCCACCTCGATCTCGAGGCCTTCCAGCTTGACCAGGGAGTCGCGCACCTCCCGGGACGCTAACGGCATGCTGGTGGAGATGCAGCAGCAGGGACAGCAGTGGCAGATGGTCATGAGGTTATGGTGGTCTCTCTGTACGCCGAGCATCATGGCATCGAACTTGAACTTGCCCAGGCAGGAGACGAGGCCGGCTTCCGTGGCCTGGTGCAGGTGCTCGAGCGCCTCCTCCATGCTCACCAGCCTGCCCACCTGGGGGTCGACATTGAGCACCGCGGGGCCCAGGAAGGTGCAGCCGAAGTCCGGAGCGAAGTCCTGGCAGTCGTTCCCGCTGCGGCAGGGGCAGCGTGAGAGGATGAGGTGGTGGCTCGCCTCCCGGATGAAGTGCTCGATGATGGAAACGGGTGCGGCCGAACCCCCGGGGATCTCCATGTTCTCGTAGACGGGCACGTAGGTCAGGGTCATGTTATCCATATCCATATGCCGCCAGCCTATCTGCTTGAGGACGGGGTAGTTGCTGAGCTTGGCGACGAGGTCCTTGTGTTTGTACATGCTGAGGACGCGGTCGAAGCTCTTCTTGCTCCTGCCTTTGCGCCTGGCCATCTCTATTCCCCCTTGATGTCCGATACAGCCTCGGTTGATGGCATGAATATTAACACGATAACTTTTTTCGACGCAATGTCGGTTTACGGGAGACAGGGGGTTCCCTGCATATGGTGGTAAGAAGATATAGCTGCGGGGAGCATATGAGATTTCGCAATCGCGCATCATGTGGGTTGTGGGACCCGAACGGCGTTTGCGGTCTATCCCACTTCGGCGGCGAAGATGGGGGGGATGGAGAGGTGGGTGATGGAGTAGCCGTC
>CAYHAT010000176.1:0-7352 GCA_964354675.1 uncultured Actinomycetota bacterium
CTTCACCCGCGGCCACATGGTGTCGCTCTCGCCCGGCTCATAGATCACTCCCACCTCGCCCGTAGCCAGGCGCACCAGGGTCCCCACCGGGAACAACCCCATCATGTCGATGAACACCTTCACCAACAGGGGGTCGAAGACGGTGCTCATGTCTTTGACCAGCACACGCATGGCCTGGTCCGGCGTGCGCGCCTTCTGGTAAGGCCGGGCCGAGGTCATGGCGTCGTAAACGTCGCAGACCTCCACGATGCGCGAGAACAGTCCGATGCGCTCCTTGCGGTTGACCTTGGGATAACCCGTGAGGTCGTAGCGGGCGTGGTGCTCGTAGGCCACCATCACCGAGAGGGGATGCACCCCGGGCTGGGCCAGGAGGATGTCGGCCCCTTTCACCGGGTGGTCCTGCATCATATCCCACTCCTGGGTGGTAAGTGGGCCGGACTTGTTGAGGATGCCCTGGGGGATGGTGATCTTTCCCAGGTCGTGCAGTAGTGCACCCGTGCCCAGGATCATCAGGGCGCTGCGATCCAGTGGCAACATGGAACCGAGCGCCAGGGCGAGGATGAGCACGTTGACGGAGTGGAAGGATGTGTACTCGTCGTAGCTCTTGATGGTCGCCAGCCCCAGCACGGCAGAGCGGTTCTCGCCTACGCGGTTGAGCATCACCCCAACCACGCGGTTGGCCTTGCTCACCGAGAGGCGGCGGTCGCTCATCACCTGGTCCGCCAGTTCCCGGATGACGTCCACGGCGTCAAAGTACTCCTCCCGCGCCGAGTTCCTATCCTTTATCTCGCGCGTTTTCTCTTCCCAGGTCCCGGGCTCGTCCAGGGTGATGTTGACGATCTCCTTCTCAGCCATGAGGTGTTTAAGGCCGCCTTTGTCACCCAGCTCATCGCTGCTCAGGTTCAGGAGGTAAAGAAAATCCACGAACTCTCCCGGTGTGAGGCCTCCCACGATGGCGATGCCACCGATGCCCTTGGCCTGGAGTTCCTTGATCAGCGGGTAATAGAGGACGCTTTCCCTCGGCATGAGCTTCTCCTCGAAGAAAAACTCCTCTCCGATGATGCGCAGGGAGAAGTCCTCCTGCCACGCCAGGTAATCCTTGAAGGTGCGCATGAAGTCGGTGAAGGAATTGATGCATATCTCGTGGTTGGGGGGATAGATGGAGGCGGCCTTCTTGGCGCCGGTAAGAAACTTCAGCAGCTCCCGCGCTCGTTCCAGCTGCCCCTTGGAACGGAAGTAATCGAGGGCCTCCTGCTTTCTGCTCGCGACGTTTTGGGCGTCTCTTGTCTCTTCCTCGTTCATCTTCTCCTCTCAAGGTGGGGGAACTTTGCCGTCAATCGTTGCAGCGCATCGGAAGCGGCCTGGTTGATCTCCTGCCAATCGGCGCGGTTAAGCCGTTTCTGCTTGCCCTGGTATTTTCTGAGCACCTCGCAGCACTCCGGGGCCCTGATCTCGCCCAGGCTCAGGATTATCTCCTTCTTTACCTGCAGGGTCTCCGCGCCCGGCTCCTTGTCCTCGAGCATCATGACCAGGCGCATGACCGCGCGGGCCTCCTCCAGCCTCCCCAGCCAGCGGATGCATAGTATCCGCGTCTTCTCGTCCGGGTCCTGCAGCCCCTGCATGAGCAGCTCGCCCGCCCCGTAACCGCCGGTCAGGCCCAAGGCCCGGATGGTCTCGTTCTTCACCTTGGGATTGGGGTGGTAGAAAGTACGGCGCAGATAGGGGATGGTCTCGGGGGAGTGGAACCTGGCCATGATGGAGACGACGTTGCGCACCAGGTACCAGCGTTCGTCGTCCACGTAAGCCCCGAGGAGCGGGATGCGGTCGCGGCAAAGGGCCGTGAGGACGTCCACGATATACTTGCGCACGGACATGTCCTCCTCTGCGCCCAGGGCCTCTACCATGGCGGCGATGCCCTTCTCGCCCAGTTCGGCCAGGTAGTGTTTCATCCCTTCCACCGCCCGGGGGTCGCCGCGCCGGCTGCATGCCAACTGGATGATGCGCTGCATAACCCTCTCGCTGGCCGCTTCTTCGAGCATGTGCTGGAGGTCGGAGCGGAAGGGGTCGATGGCCGGGTCCCCGTTCTGCAGCATCTCCCGCGTCCCCTGCAGTACCGCTGCGGCCATATCCAGTTGAGCGGACATGGCCAGGCCCCAGAAGTTCTGTTGCAGGAGTTCCACCGCTTTACCCGGGTTGTCCAGGCCGCCCCCCTGCTTGAGCAGGTCCAGGAGCATGGGGGTGGTGTCTACGAGCATGTCCACCGCGGGGTCGAACTCCGAGATGAGCCTTATCTCGTCCAGCTCCTCCGGCCGGTACTCCCCCAGGATACCGGTTACTTCTTCCAGGGTGGGGAGCTGGTTGGACGCCTGGCCTGCGGGCTTGCCCCTCTCCAGCCCCACTTCCAGGGAGGCCAGCAGGGAAGGGGGTATCTGGCCCAGGTCTACCAGCTTCGCGCGCAGCAGCCTCAGGGTGTGCCGCACCTCGCCTTCCCGGAACCCGACCGCCTTGAGCAGGCTTCCTGCCTTGGGGGTGAGCTCGGGAACGATAGGAAAGAAATTGCTCAGCAGATCGGCCATCTCCTGGGCGTTGAACTGGTTGAGGATCTTGGAGCATACGGGTTCGTCGCGCAGCCCGGGGAACATCTTCCTCAGCAGGAGCGAATTGCGCATATCGGTATCCAGGAAAAGGAGGGATTCGGCTATACCCCGGTAGCAGTCCAGCTTACGCTCCGGGTACTCATGCTCAACGATGGCGGCCGCCTCCTTCAAGAACAAGAAGGCGGCGTCTGCCAGCTCCTCCATACCCAAGGACTGTCCGTCTTCGCCGGTCAACGCCATGAGCACCCGGCTCAGCTCCTCAGGGTCGAGCAGCAGCTCTAGCAGGTCACTGACCTGGTCGGGAGCCAAGGCCTCCGGTCTCTCCTCCTCCTCCGTCAGCGGTTCCGATTCCGCTCCAGCCCGGTGCTCGGCTTCCTCCTTCTCCTCATCCACCCTCTGGGCAGCGCTCTCTACCACGCCGATGTAATGCACGCCCTTGACCAGCAGGAAGGTTTCCGGCCCGCCGGCTTCATCCAGGTCCTCTGGATCGGAGACCAGCAGCTCCACCAGGGCTTCGGCATCCTGGTAGGATACCCCGGCCTCTATGGATATCTCCTGTATATTGAGGGAACGGATGCGGGAGGCGAGAACGCGCAGACTCTCCATCCTGCGCCCCACCACCCAATCCTCGTAGACCAGGCTGTCCTTGCCCACCTTCACCACCATGCCGGGCGCGTTGCGGAGGGAGTCCTCCATCACGGCATGGAGCAGGACCACCGCATCGATGGCGGCCGGATGTTCCGCCGGGTAGAGCGAGCGGGACTTGCAGGCGATGGAGAGGCGAGAGAATATATCGACCACTGACCTGAGCCGCGACTCCTCGTCCGCGGAAAGGTCTACACTTTTTTTCTGCTCGACGCTCTGTGCCTGGCCATCTTCCATATGAACTCGGTCCCCTGCCGGCTTAAGAGTCCTTCCGGGCGCGACGAGGCCCTGCCTGTTGGAGAAGCCCCGTTTATCTTCTCTCTTCTCCGTTATCGGTTAAAAAGGATTGATATTGAACTGGTTAGATGCTTAAATCTTTATGGCCTGGGTCAGGGCTCATCCCGGCGGGGATGATATCATATACGCAGGCACTTAGCGCGGGAGAGGCCGAAGCTCGTGCCCCCATCGTCTAGAGGCCTAGGATATCGCCCTTTCAAGGCGGTGACGCGGATTCGAACTCCGCTGGGGGCACCAGGTTTTAAGATTGTCCAGGGTGACAACTTACTATAATATGTTTGCTGGGGCCCGCAAGGCCCCCCAATGCTGGTTTTACGCGGAGCCGTGGTGTAGCCAGGTTAACACGCCGGCCTGTCAAGCCGGAGATCGCGGGTTCAAATCCCGTCGGTTCCGCCAATCTATACTCCCTCAGGAGTCTATATATGCGATGGCGAGATAGCTCAGTTGGTAGAGCGCAGGACTGAAAATCCTGGCGTCGGCGGTTCAAATCCGCCTCTCGCCACCAAAAAGACGGGCCGGAGGTATTCCCTTCGGCCTGGTTTATTCCCAGCCCCACTTATGTGGATCAGATGCTGATGCATCCCCGGGCCGCGATCCACTATTATTTGGCAGCACTGCCTTAAATTGGGTTGCTTTGCCTTGTTAGAAAGCAAGGTCAATGATTATATGGCTATTCAGGGCTGCCAGATAAACATCAAGAGACGATCCTTACTGCTGCGCATTGCCCCTGTCCATGACCAGGAGGCGATCGTCCCATTACCCCGCTGTTTGCCTTATCATAATGAAAGTATAGATCGCAGATCATGCCGAGAAGCGGCGGAGGACGGCACGCGCCATGGATTTCGAGGAAACGGGCCATTGCAGGTGCAAGGTAAATATAGACGCCGGGATGGTCGAGGGCAGGCTCGAGGAGGGGATGTGGGAGTTCCTGGGCATCCCCTATGCGGCGCCCCCCACCGGTGAGCTGCGCTGGAGGCCGCCCGCGCCCGTGCCCCCCTGGGAGGGGGTGCGGCCCTGCGCCCAGTTCGGCGATTCCTGCCCCCAGCCGGAGGCACCCTGGTACGGCCTGGGCAGGCTGGGGGAGGACTGCCTCTATCTCAACGTCTGGGTCGCGGCAGGGGAAGTCGCGGAGCCGCTCCCCGTCATGGTCTGGATACATGGCGGCGGCTTCCTCTCGGGCTCGACCTCGCTGGAGCTCCAGCGCGGCCTGCCTCTTTACAACGGGCACAGGCTGGCCGAGCGCGGCGTTATCGTGGTCACCATCAACTATCGCCTCGGGCCCTTCGGTTTCCTCGCCCACCCGTTGCTCTCCCGCGAGTCGCCCGAGGGAGTGTCCGGAAACTACGGCCTCTTGGACCAGCTGGACGCGCTACAGTGGGTGCGACGCAACATCTCTTACTTCGGCGGCGACGCCTCGCGCATCACACTGTTCGGGGAGTCGGCGGGAGCCATGAGTATCCTGGACCTCATGGTAAGCCCACTCTCTGCCGGCCTCTTTCATAGGGCTATCGCCGAGAGTGCCCCCTTCTGGATACAGCACCTGCTTCCCCCCGCATACCGTTCCCTGCAGGATGCGGAGAAGGTAGGCGAGGAGCTGGTACAGGCCATGGGTAGCGAGATATCGGCTGACCTGCTGGCGGATATGCGCTCGCGGAGTGAGGAGGAGTTAATCAAGGCTGCCCGCCTGGAGATAGGATTACTGCCGGCCGGCATGCATTTCGGGCCGGTGATCGACGGGTGGCTGCTCCCGGACAGGCCGGAGGCTCTCTACCTACAGGGAAGACACCACGATGTGGACCTTATCGTAGGCTCGAACCGGGACGAGGCCAATTTCTTTCTGGCTGCCCTCGACCTCTCCAGGGAGGATTACACGCGGTTCGTACAAAGTATGGCTGGGGAGTCGGCCGGAGAGGCGCTGCGCCTTTTCCCTGCCGGGGAGGATGCGCAGGTTAAACCGGCCCTGAGCAGGTTGATCACCGCCTTCGAGTTCACCGCGCCGTGCCGGTTCATCGCACGATGTGTAGGCGGCGGGGGCGGAGATGCCTATCTGTATCATTTTGTTCGCGTTCCCCCTACCGAACAGGGGAGAATACTGTGTACCTGCCATGGGTCGGAGATACCTTACGTCTTCGGGGAACTGGATCCGCGTAAAGGATACCAGCACATCGATGAAGAGCTGTCCTCCATGATCATGGATTACTGGTTGAACTTCGCCCGCGGCGGAGACCCTAACGGCGCCGGGCTTCCCACCTGGCCCGCACATAAAGCGGAGAACGACCTCAGTATCGAGTTCGGGGATGAGATAACGGTGAGGTCGGGCCTGCAGCGTGATGCGTGTGACCTCGCTGAGAGGATCCACCTCGCTGGCATCACCCCCTGAACAACCTGGGGTCAGCCCGGAACTTGTCGTGAGGAGCACAGCGACGTGGCGGCTTTCCACATCGGGGGTCAGGCCTACACACGAGGCTTTCTAACGAGCTGTTCTAGCCAACAGGCACGTGTGGAAAATGGAGGGCTGACCCCAGGTGTGGAGGCCTGGCCCTCTTATGGGTTATCGCCGAAGCTGATCTTCCACTATATAACGCGGTCTTGCCGAAACCGGGAGAGGTTCAAGGGCTGCCGGTGAACGATACCTTCCACGCGCCGTCTTCCTTTACCAGTGTCAACTGGTCCGTCACTTCCTGGCTTTCGCCGGAAGCCTTGTCCGTAACGGTAACCGTCACCTCCACCGTTGCCGTGTCACCGTTGATCGTCTCCTCTCCTATCACGTAGGACATCTCCACGGCCTCGAACTGGGCTCCCGCCAGTTCCTTCATCTGTTCCTTGGTGATGCTCTGCTGGTCCGCTTTCGACAGAAGGTCATAGACCGTATCGACATCCAGGTCTACGGTCGCCTGCATGTATTCATCCGCGACTTCCGTCGGGCTCTGGCTGGGCTCTCCTCCGCCGCAGCCCAGGACCGTGCCGATGGTCATCACCAATACCACCATACTCATGATGACGCCTACTTTTCTCACGGGCTCTCCTTTCCGCCTCTCGCGAGACAACCTTCTCTATAAGTCCTTCAACATCGTGGTGCCGTCATCCTGCCGCCCATAGGATTCATCGTTCGCGGCAATTCTACCTTAAATCCGGGAGCCGTGCCCGCTCGTCCTCCCCGCCACATATCATGATGAACCGTTCGTACGTATTGTTCCCTCATGGCGATAGATGAAAAGCCCGGTTTCATCAGATAAAATCGCGGAGTTGCTCCAAGGCGTGGAAGAGCACGGGGCATACCAGGTAATTGGCGCTGATGTTCTCCAGTTTTTCCTTACTGTCCACCGCCAGGGAGTATGGATACTCGCGGCAGCAGCCGGGGCGCGACTTGTAATGGGTACACAGGTTTCCTTCCAGGAAGGGGCAGGGACGGCGGTTGAAGCACGTGTCCCCATCCTCGTTCCTGGTGATGTATGTCGCGCGGAACTCGGAGCGCTTCACCCCCAGGGCCGCGGCAAGGCGGGCGATGTCGTCGGTATCCACCACCACATAGGCATCCTTGCAGCATCCCGCGCACTCCTTGCAGTCGAATTCGGACATGATCTCCCGCAGCATTTTTTTGAGGCGCGCGTCGAGCTTGCGGGAGGAGACGCGGGACACCTTCAGCCAGTCCAGGAAGGCGTCTACCTCCTCCTCGCGCGCGGCGGCCACCCTCTTTATCTTCTTCAGGTCGGTCTCCATGTCGCTCCTCGCCTCGTTGCCGCTGCCATCGGGTTTTCAGGTTCTTCTGCGAGAAGTGTGGGCAAATGGAGATGATAACCGGGGCAACACTTT
>CAYHAT010000177.1:0-7330 GCA_964354675.1 uncultured Actinomycetota bacterium
GCAACGTAAACGGGCTGTCGTGATATTCTTTGCGCCCTCATCGAGGATGGTATCCCGTACTCGATATGTGTTGATTGATTCGGAGCGCAAAGAAATCACCGACACCCGTATACCTTACATGCATTGGTTGCGGTTCCCGATGTAATAGGGATTCGGTTGTCATGGGGATTATTCCAATTTAGTAACAACCTCGCTGACGTTTACACTACCGATCTCGTTGGATGTAGCGACGGCCCCCCGTGCCATCGCTGTTCTCCGTGGGATGATAGGATAGGGGGAAGATCAAGACCCAAGCGCCGCCACCATGACTCCCAACGCTGGGTGCGGGATCCGATGAACATTCACCCGATGGTTACGGCAGCGGCCCCTCTGGTGCCTATTTATAAGAAGATAGAAGGGATGGACAGAAACGCGCTTCACCCAAATTCACTTCCAATATTGGGTGCGGGACCCGATGACCGCAGCGGCGCTTCGTCCGGACTTTGCTCCCGCGCATGAAAGACTGCACCTCGGCTGCACTCGGCACAAGCAGCGCGAAAGCGCCAGCGCCGTCTTCGGCGCGACGGTGCCAGGCCTCCACGCTTGTCGCGAGGAGCAAAGCGACGTGGCGATCTCGTGTAGAAAACACGCTTGACTCCTCTTGAACCATATCAGGGCCTGGCACGCATACATGCGTCTCCCCCGTCCAATAAATAAATGGCCGCGGGGGTCTTCCCGCGGCCATTGCCGGTCAGTTGTTATCGCTGAACCTACGTGCCCTGCTCCTCGAACTTCTCCGTAAGGGTCGCCTTCAGCTCGCGCTTGAGGACCTTCCCCACGCCGCTGGTGGGTAGCTCATCCATGAACTCGATCACCTTCGGTACTTTGTAAGGAGCCACCTCATCGCGTAGATACTGCAGGAGCTTCTCCTTTTCGGCATCGCTCTTCTCGACCCCCGGCTTCAGCACGATAGCGGCTGCAACACGCTCCGACCCCGGCCTTTTCGGGTCGGGGAATCCGATGGAGGCGGCCATATCGATATCGGGATGCTTGACGAGCACATCGTCGAGTTCCCGCGTGAAGACCTTGAAGCCGGAGACGATGACCATGTCTTTCACACGGTCAACGATGTAGAAATATCCGTCCTCGTCCATGCGGGCCACGTCGCCCGTGAACATCCAGCCGTCCCGGACAGCGTTTGCCGTTTCCTCGGGCTGCTTATAGTAGCCTTTCATGAGCTGCGGTCCCCGTATCGCGATCTCGCCTGGCTCGCCCGCTGCCGCGGGTTGGCCGGTTTCGGGATCGATGAGCTTGAACTCCGTATCCGACAGCGGCATGCCGATGGATGCCGGCTTTTTCACCCCGTAACGTGGGTTACAGCAGGTGACCGGGGAGGTCTCGGTCATGCCATAAAGCTCGATGAACTTGTTCTTACCTATAACGCTCTCCAGCTCATCGATGTTCTCGGGCGGGAAGGGGGCCGCGGCGCTCAAGCACCATTTGAGGTTGCTCAAGTCGAGCGCCTTGAACTCCGGCTGCTTGATGAGCTCGAAAAAGACGGTGGGGACGTTCACGATGATATTGGGCTTATACTTCTCGATACATTCGATGAGGAAATGCGTATCCCGGGGATTGGGCACGCATATCTGCGTGGAGCCGTTGGTCATGGAGAAGCCCCCCAGGGCGAGCCCGGCGATGTGGAAGAGCGGGAAGGCGGAGAGCGCCAACGTATCGGGTTTAAGGTCTAGATAAGTGAGGACCTGGAGGCGGTTGGACATGTAGCTGCGGTGGGTCAGTATAGCACCCTTGGCGGGGCCCGTCGTCCCCCCCGTGTACATGAGGAAGATAGTGTCGTCGATATTGCGCTTCACATCGACGCGGTCCTTCGGCATCCCCTTGATGGCGTCCATGAAACGGATCACCGTCTTTCCCTTGAGCGGTTGTACCTCGGCGGTGGGGATCTTCTTGAGGGCTTTTCCGAGCACCCGCTTGATGCCGGGAAGGAAATCCGCGATCTCGGAGTAGATCACGGTGGTGAAGTCGGTCTTATCCGCCACTTGCGCCACTATTCCGAACAGCAGGTCCACGGTTATGATCACTTTGGCACGAGAGTCCTGGATCTGGTGCTCCATCTCGTGGGCCGTGAGCAGAGGGCTCAGCCCCGTGGAGATCGCTCCCACCTTCTGCACTGCGACGATGCTGATGTAATTTGCCGGTATGTTGGGCATACACAGGCCCACTACGTCGTCGGGCTTGAGGCCGACCTTGATGAGGTAGGCCGCCAGCTGGTTGGAGAGGAGATCGATCTCGCGGAAGGTGATCTTCTTCCCCATGTAGATGAGGGCGGTCTTATCGGGGTGTTCTTCCACGACCTCCCTGAACTTTTCGGCGAAGGTCTTGTCCTCGTACTCCAATGTCGGTGGCACGTGCTCGTCGTAGTTCTTGAGCCACGGCTTTTCCTCGTAGATGTCGCTCATGTTTCCCCCTTCCTCGGGACAGGCCTCTCCCTGCCGTTCCAGACCTGAGACACGGTTGTTGACTATACAGCCGGATAGACGATAATCGGGTCTTTCATAACCCCGATCCTATCTATTATCCGATTTTTTGCTGACCAGATGTCAAGCGGTAATATGGGCGCCGGTAAGGAGGACGATTCAAACGCACGCGTGACCGCATATTTGTATAGATATTGCAAATGTGTAGGTCTGACCCCCAAGATATATCTATGTCCGCACGCAATAGAATGACCGCAGGGTTATCTCCGGTCGATAAACGGGAGGATGGATGGACCGCTTGATGGATTGGAAGGGCAAGGTCCTGAGGAGGCGTTACCGCCTCGATGAAAGGATCGCCGTCGGGCGGACCGTCGAGGTCTTCAGGGCCTTCGACCTCCTCGAGGAGCAGGAGGTGGCGATAAAGCTGCCCTTGCCCCACCTGGTCTCCGACCGCGATTTCTGCGACGCATTCCGCTCCGCCGCGCATCGCGCCACCCGCCTGCACCACCCCGCGCTGGTGGAAGTCATCGATTACGGCCTCGAGGAAGGGCGGCCTTTCGTGGTCATGGAGATGGTCGAGGAGAAGACCCTGCACGAGCTGCTAGATGCGCGGAGGAAGATGAAGCCGGTGGGGGCGCTCTATTTCGCCGTTGAGGTGGGAAAGCTCCTCACATACCTCCATGAGCAGGGCTTGATCCATGGCTCTTTGGACGAGAGGCATGTGTTCATCTTCCCGGGCCGCCAGGCCAAGGTCTCCGATCCTGGTTTCCCGACGGTGCTGGGGGGTGGCGCGAGCCCGCACCCTCTTTCCCAGGACCCGAGGAGGGACATCCAGGGCCTGGGGTACCTGCTTTACCGCTCCCTTACGGCCAGGAGTAAAACGGAGGCGTTGGAGGACATCCGGAACGGTAAGCTGAAGTGGGATCCGGAGATCCCCACCAGGCTGCAAAGGCTCGTTCAGGACTGCCTGGACAGCGCGGGAGGTGGCGGGTTCCCCTCCGCCGAGCGTATGCTCCGGGAGGCGGTCTCCACCCTGAGGGAGGAGCAGCCCATGGTCCCGGTTCCCCAGATCACAACGGTCGAGGAGCCTGAAGAGGCGCCGGAAGCTGCCCACCCTGCGCCGATCCACATCCCCATCCCACACCTCAAGCGTTGGCAGATCTGGGCGGGAACGGCGTTTCTGGCCGTGGCCGTCATCTTCCTGGCAGTGTGGATACTCTCATCGGTGATGACCGAGAGCAAGGTGGAGGTGCCCAACCTGGTGAACGTAAGCGTGGAGGAAGCGGTGAAGACGGCGTACGAGCGCGATCTCGGCCTGCTCGTGGTCGGGCAAGAGTACGACGCCGACATCAAAGCCGCTTACGTCATCTCCCAGGACCCCCAGGTCGGGGTGATGGTGAAGAAGAAGACCGTGATCAAGGTCTTAGAGAGCCTGGGCCCCCTCACCGTCCCCAATCTCATCGGGCTCAGCCTGGATGACGCGCGGGTGGTCCTCGAGAGCCGCGGCTTCAGCGTGGGCGAAGTCGTATACCGCGAGGTGCCGGGATACAGCGACAACCGCGTGGTGGAGACTGATCCTCCTTACGGGTCCAAGTTATCCAGCGGTGACTCGGTCGACCTGGTGGTGAGCAAAGGTCCGTCGGGGCCTTGACCCCTTCCTGCCGGCGGCACGGGAACCACGCTTCGGCAACGGTCTTCTTATATTCTTTGAGGGAGCTTGCGAGCCCTTGCGTTAAAGGACTTGGAACAAGGACTATTGAAGAATACGAATAGCCTGGCAGCAGAGTCGATGCATGGTGCAGGGCAGCCCGTTTCCCGCCTGGCCCCGGGATATATCTGCGGTGTATTGCAAAAGGGGGAAAGGCGGGGAAGCGGGAAACGCGCCCACCCCGAGGATGGGAATTGCGGTTATCAGATAAAGGGGGTCCGATGCTGGGTTCGGTCTTCAACCAGCGGTATCGCCTGAAAGAAAAGATCGGCAGTGGGGGGATGGCCGAGGTCTATCTCGCCGATGACCTCCTCCTGGGCAGGGAGGTGGCAGTCAAGGTACTGCACGCCCAGTTCGCCGCCGACCCCGCCTTTATCCAGAGGTTCCGTCATGAGGCCCAGGCTGCTGCCAACCTGAACCACCCCAATATCGTTAACATCTACGACTGGGGAAACGAGGGAGACCAGTATTACATCGTCATGGAGTACGTCGAGGGGCGAGACCTCAAGGAGATCCTGCGTTCCGAGGGCCGCCTGCTCCCCGAGCGGGCGGCGGAGATAGCCGCCGAAGTCTGCGCCGCGCTGCAATTCGCGCACCGCGGCAACCTCGTGCACCGGGATATAAAGCCGCACAATATCTTCATCACCGAACTCGGGCAGGTAAAGGTGATGGACTTCGGGATAGCCAGGGAAGGAAACGGGGGAGGGATCACCCAGACCGGGATGGTCATGGGCACACCCCAGTACATCTCCCCCGAGCAGGCACAAGGCCTGGCGGTGGATGGACGGTCTGACATCTATTCGCTCGGCGTCGTCCTTTACGAGATACTCACGGGTCAACTACCCTTCGACGACCCCAATCCGGTGACCGTCACCTACAAGCAGGTGCGCGAGGATCCCATGCCTCCATCGGTGATCGACCCGGAGATACCCGCCACGCTCGAGGCCATCGTGATGAAGGCCATGTCCAAGAACCCGGCCAACCGTTTCCAGAACGCCCAGGAGATGAAGGCGGACCTGCTCCGCTTCCTGGAGGGGATGCCGGTCTCAGCGACGCCGGTGCTCCCGGAGGCCGCCTACGCGGGAACCGGCGCCACCCCCTCCGCCACCCCTTCCGGCCGCAAATGGCCCTGGATAGCCGCGGCGGTGATCGCCGTCCTCATTATCGTGGGCATAGTCCTGGTCCTGGTCCTGGGAGGCGGTGGTGGCAACGTCGAGGTCCCGAACCTGCAGGGGATGAGCGAACAACAGGCCAGGAGCACCCTGGAGGGCTTGGGCTTGCAGTTGGGAGAGGTCGAGGACCAGTTCATAGAGGAGGAGACCGAAAAGGCGGGGATAGTCATATCCCAGGACCCGGAATGGGGGACCATGCTCGCCAAGAGCGAGAAAGTGAACGTGACCGTGACCCGGGAATTGAGGATGCCGGAGGTAACGGGCATGGCCCGCACCGAGGCCGAGAGCACCTTGAAGGAGATGGGCGTCTCCGTCATCGAGATACAGAACGTCCCCGTCGATGACGCGGACGAGGTGAACAGGATCCTGTCCCAGGAACCCGCCGGCGGGCAGCTCATCTCGCCCAACATCAGCGTGAAGCTGGAGGTCGGGGTGGAACAGAAGAAGGTGGCCGTGCCCGAGGTGGTCGGGTACATGCAGGCGAACGCGGAGGAAGAACTGCAACAAGCGGGCTTCCAGGTATCGGTGACGGAGGAGGCTAGTTCCGAAGTCCCGGAGGGCGAGGTCATCCGCCAGAGCCCCCTCGCCAATCAGAAGGCGCTGGAGGGGAGCACCGTTACCATCTGGGTGAGCAACGGGCCGTCAACGGTCGAGGTGCCCGATGTTCGGACCGAACTCGAGGAAGACGCCAAGGGCATCCTCGCCGATTCCGGCTTGAACTACACCGTTATATATCAGGACACCTCCGACCCCACCGAGGTTGGCAGGGTGATGGACCAGGTACCCCTGCCGGGAGCGGTCGTCGATGCGGGTTACAACGTGCGTATATTCGTTGGACGCACTCCGTAGGGGTCGGGTCTCGATTCGTCAAGCCGGGGGTCAGCCCTCCATTTTCCACATGGGCCTACTGCAGAACTGTTCTTGTTCGATGAGACATAGGCTCACACAGAACACGGCTTCAGGATGTTGAGGCCCGGCCCCCGATGTGGAAAATGGAGGGCTGACCCCCGGCTTGAACCCACGGGCCCCTATCGAGACCCGACCCCTACGGTATAAGATCACTCCGTGATATAAGTCACCCAGGTTTCATGCGCAGCGGGTTAAAATGTGCATGGGGATGAGGCCAACCCCCAAGCCCCCTGGTGAAAAGGAAACAAAGACACCGGCCGCGGCCCACGGCCTTATCTGGCCGCTCCGCTTTTCCCAGGTTCCTCCCAAAAGAAATTCTGTTTTCTCGGGGTAAGTGCCTTAACATTTCCGGATGTTACGGCCTGACCCGCGCCATTATAGAATCCACAATCTGTTATCGGCATATCCGTATGGCGCCTGAAACCGGCGTCCCGGCTGCAAGCGCCTCCCGTGCTATAATCGACGCCATGAAAGGGCAATACGGGCAGTACGATGCGATCATCGTCGGCGCAGGGCCGGGTGGCAGCTCCGCCGCCTGCAGTCTCGCTGCGCGGGGCTTCCGTGTGCTTCTGCTGGACAAGGAGGTGTTCCCGCGCGAGAAGATCTGCGGGGACGGTATCGCGCCGCGAGCGGTGCACTCCCTCTACCACTTGGGCCTGAGGGAGGAACTGGAGGGACGGTTCAAGCGCACCTCGGGGATCCGTTTCTACGCTACCCGCGGTGGGCTGACGGAGGTGCGCTACCCCATGGGCAGCCTCTATCCCGACCACGGCTACGTCGTGCCCCGCCGTGACCTCGACCTTATCCTGCTGGACAAGGCTGTGGCGATGGGCGCGGAGGTGATGCAGGGTTGCAGAGTGACCGGGATCCTGCCGGAGCGAGGCGGGCGCACCCCCGGGGTGACCGCGGAATACCGCGATGAGAGGCTGGAGCTCGAGGGCCGCTTCGTCGTAGGGGCCGACGGCCCATCCTCGCTTGTCGGCAAGGAGCTGGGCCTGCTTAACGATAACCCTCTCTACCTCGGGGTGTCCGTGCGCTGCTACATGACCGGCGTGGAGGGCGTCTCC
>CAYHAT010000178.1:0-7312 GCA_964354675.1 uncultured Actinomycetota bacterium
CGGATGGATCGGGCAGGGCTTCCCGGTCCAGCTTCCACCGCTCCTCCACTTCTTCCATGCTTTTCCAGTAGCCGGTCGCCAGGCCTGCGAGCAACGCCGCTCCCAGCGAGGTCGTCTCGGCGATGACCGGCCGGCGTACGGGCACGCCCAGCAGGTCCGCCTGGTACTGCAGGAGCATATCCATGACGCTGGCGCCCCCGTCCACGCGCAGCTCCTTGAGGGGTATGCCCGCTTCCTCCTGCATGACCTCCACCACGTCAGCGGTCTGCAGGGCCATGGACTCGATGACCGCGCGGGCGATATGCGCCCTGCCCGTCCCCCGCGTCATCCCGATCAGCAACGCCCGGGCCTCGGGGTCCCAGTGCGGGGCCCCCAACCCCACGAAGGCGGGAACGAAGAAGACGCCGCCCGTGTCCTCCACTTGCGAGGCGAGCTCGTCGATCTCGGACACCTTCTCTATGATCTGCAGCCCGTCGCGCAACCAGTTCACAGCCGCCCCGGTGATGAAGATGGACCCCTCCAGGGCATAGGTCGCCTGTCCCCCCATGGACCAGGCTACGGTGGTGAGCATGCCCTTGTGCGAGAAGCGCGGCTCGCCCCCGATATTCATGAGCACGAAACTCCCCGTCCCATAGGTGTTCTTGGTCATGCCGGGGCGGAAGCAGGCCTGCCCGAAGAGGGCCGCCTGCTGGTCGCCGGCCACCCCTGCGATGGGGGCGGTTATCCCCAGGAAAGCGTCGGGGTCTGTCTCCCCGAAGATGCCGCTGGATTCCTTGACCTCGGGGAGGATGGACATGGGCACTCCACACATCCCGGACAGTTCGGGGTCCCAGGCGAGGTCGCGAATGTTGAAGAGCAGGGTGCGGCTGGCGTTGGAGACGTCGGTGGCGTGGACGCGCCCCCCGGTCAGGCGGTACAGGAGCCAGGAATCGATGGTGCCGAAACAGAGCTCTCCCGCCTCGGCCCGGTGGGCGATCTCGGGCTCGTTCTCCATGACCCAGGTGAGCTTGGTGCCCGAGAAATAGGGGTCGAGCACCAGGCCGGTCTTGTCCCGTACCATGCCCTCAAAGCCGTCCTCGACGCAGCGGCGGCAGATATCGGCGCTGCGGCGGCATTGCCATACGATGGCTTTACGCACCGGCCTGCCGGTGGAGCGGTCCCAGAGCACCGTGGTCTCCCGCTGGTTGGTGATCCCCACCGCCGCCACCTCAGCCGGCTCCACCCCGGCTGTGGCGAGCGCTTGTCGCGCCGCCTCGCAGGTGCGTTCCCAGATCTCCTCAGCGTCGTGCTCCACCCATCCCGGTTGTGGGTAATACTGTTCGAACTCCAGGGACACGCTGGAAAGGATGCGCTGGTCGCGGTCGTAGCAGATGCACTTGGTCCCGGTGGTGCCCTCGTCTATGGCCAGGATGATCATGGGCCGCCTCCCTCTATGCTTGGTGAAGGGGTCCGTCTAATCTTCTCCCAAGAGGTTATCGTCGCTGGGATCTTCCTCGAAACCCTCCAACTCCGGCGGTTCCTCCAAGTCCATGCTCTCCTGGGGCTCCAGCTCATCCGCCGGCTCTAAGCTCCCGGCCCCGGCTCCCGACCGGAGGTCCACGAAGCGGCGCTCGCGTCCCGCGGTGTCCAGCCCCAGGCGCTGTAGCAGGCGGGGCAAGCTGTGGAAGACGATGCGCGTGGGAGCCACCTCGACCTCTCGCTGCAGCAGCTCCCGCAGCTCTTTCTCCAGATACCTCTTGGACATCCCCTCGGCGGGGGTGACGTGCAGGTACAGCTCATCCAGGTCGTAGGGGTCGTCATTGTGTTTGCGTATCTCGAGCTGCCATTCGAGCACATCCTTGTGTCCCGAGAGCAAGGGGTAGAAAGCGTTGAGATCCACCAGCGTCCCCTTGAGCTTGGTCAACTCGAACTCCTTGTAGTCCGAGGTGCGGGTTATCTCCAGCCCCAGCCGGGGCAGGGAGCGTCCGCAGTAAGGACAGGGAGAGAGGTCCAGGCCTCCTTTGACCAGGTCCCCGGTGCGGAAACGCAGCAGGACACTGCCCCTCCACTCCAGGGTGGTATATACGACCTCGCCGTCCTCGCCCTCTCCCAGCCGTTTGCCGCTCTCGGGGTCGATGATCTCGATGATCTCCATATCGGGGAAGAGGTGATAGCCCGAACTCTCCTCCTTGGACAGGGCGGAGGGCCGGCACTCGCTCCAGGCCACCCTTCCCTCCGTGAAACCGTAGGTGGATGCCACGGCCGCTTTCTCAGCTCCCACCTTGCCCAGGAGTTCCTGGATCTTTCCCTTGAGGCCGGCGGGCAGGCGGTCGCCACCCATGATCAGGGTATGGAGGCTCGAGAAATCCCGCCCCTCGCTGGCCGCCTGTCGCAGGAGGTGGTAAGCGTAACTGGGAGTGGCCGTGAGCACCGTTGCCTTCAGGCGCTCCAGGGCGTCCAGGATACGGTGTGTCCCCAGGATGCGCCCGCCGCCGCTGTGCAGAGCCGGCACGCCCGCCGCTTCTGCCGCGAAATAGGTCATCCAGAAGGCCAGGTGGGGGGCGAAGGGGAAGGCGTTGATCACCATATCCTCCCGCTTCAGCTCCAGGAGCTCGAACAACCGCCTCCCGGCCTCCCGCATACGCTGCAGGTCGTAACCGGTATAGAGGATGGGGGTGGGCAGTGCCGTCCGCCCGATGGTGAAGTGGTAATGGATGGGGAGGAACTCCCGGTCCATCAACTGAGAGAGCCCCTTCTTTCCTTGCGTAAGCCTCAAGCCCTTCTGTTTGAGGCGCAGGGAGAGCTTTGCCTCCTTCATGCGCTCGGGGGTCGGTTGGAGCACCAACGACAGCGGGATATCCTGGTCTTCGGGAAGGGGAGCGATATCCGCTTTGGTGGTGAAAGGTACGCAAGACAGGTCTTTCACCGTTTTGATCACACTCGGCTTGATGCGGTTGTAATCGAGTAGTTCGCGGTAATAGGGACTGTAGGGATAGACCATTTCCCGCATGAAACGCACCAGGTGCTGTTCCTGAGCGGCCAGGTACTGCTTGGCCGGTAGATGGTCCCAGAGTGTCTTCGGCATATCGGCTCTTCCTCCCCGTTCATTTATCTGCCTTGCAGGGTTTCGCCGGCTACTTCTTCCTCGGTCCTTGATTATAGATAGTATCACGAAAAAAAGGAGCGATGCAGCATGGGGACGAGTAGATGTATGTCTTTGTCGGGACTCGCGGGGGAATGCACTGGTCGCAGGGGATGGGGGACTCGTCTCTTATTGACGATATAGCCGTGACGCATAACAAGACGGGTTATAGACAGCCGTCCCGGATGCATCGTGGTCGACATGCAAGAAAGGAAAGGGGCGCGGTTTCCCGCACCCCCGACCGTCTTACTTCAGCCCGTTATATGCAAGGGCTTCAGTGCTGCTGGTGGCCCCGAAGGGCTAGAGTCTGCAGCCCTCGGAACAATGAGCCACCCGCGGAACCGTGAAACGCTTCATCTGAGCACCTCCTTCTGAATCCCGGGGAACTCCTCCCATTCTTATCCCTCAATCTACTTTATAGCATATCTCGCATTCCCCGACGACGCCATGCTTGCGCACCTCTTGCAGGCTCGCTTTGCGCTCGGACACTCGGGAGATGGAGAAAAGGCCCGTCGGCACGATGGGGCAAAGGACCGGCTCACCCTCGGCCTTGAGGAGTTCGTTGCCGTGGCAGATGTGGCAACCCGCGACCTCTATGCTCAACTCATCGCTCTCCCCCTTGACCTTGACCCGGTCGCAGAAGCGCAATTCGTTGTTGAGGTAATCCTCCAGGGCGCGGTTGAACTCATCGCCCCGCAGCTTCGTCCCCGTCTTGGCGCGGAATTCCTCGGCCCATTCGGAGCCTATCTTCGACTTCAACTTCTCGACGTCCTTGGCGTTCGCCTTCACCACGGCGCGGTGATACTTCTTGAAGAACTCCCGGTCCATGCCCTCCATGGTCACCCTCCTCCGATCTCTCTTAGACCATCTTCACGGCGCCCAGCTCGCAGGCGTGTGAGCAATCACCGCAAAGGCGACATTTCTCCAGATCTATCGCTACCCTGCAAACCTCTCCGGAACCGTTGCCTCCCGCTATCACCTGGAAGGCCCCGTGCTTGCAGAAACGCGCTGCCTTGCACTCCGAGCAACGTTCCGCTATATCGCATCTCTCTACGTCTATCCAGGGCATCTTGTTTCGCATCGTTAACACCTCATATACCTATAGGGGTATATTAGCCCCAAGGGGCGTCCCCCGTGATGATTTATATCAGCGGAGGCGCGCTCCCATCTGTATCGAGCATATAGGCAAGGGCGATAAGACGGAAACCCTCGTTCCGAGACTCCGAGGTTTAATCTGGTTCAAAATGGGGTAAATTGAAAACAGTAAGGTGCTGGAAATCAGCTCCCGAGGATAAGCGACATTGCGGGGATCTCCGCGGCTTAGGCAGAGATAGGCTTCTACTCGGGAGCTCTTCCATGGAGCGGCTTCATTTCCACTTTGATCCCAGACATGATCCCTAGTGGTTCCGCGAGCAAAAAGGCCAGGCCTCGGATCACGATCTCTAAGAGGCGCATATTCCATCCTATTGGCACACGATGAGAAGCGATATCCAAGACTTGACCCCACAATCGTCCATGTACCCAGGTTCTTCCAGGATCCAGGATTCAAGACCTGACCCCACCAAAGGCGTTGCGCAGTACCTGCACCATGTCCTCCAGCACCGTGTCCCGGGGGTTGGAGGAGCGCAGGCGGGTGTTGAGGAAGGCCTCGGCCGCCAGGGTTTCCACGCTGGTCTCTGCGATCCCAGCCTCCTTGAGGCCGGACGGGACGGGTAGGGTGGAGACCAGTTCCTCCACCGCCTTGGCGGCTTCCTCCGCGGCGCGCGGGGCGGGAAGCCCGGAGACGTTCAAACCCATGGCCACGGCCAGCTCCCGGTAGAGCTCCGGGCAGGCCTCGAGGTTGAAACGCATCACATGCGCGAGGAGGAGGGCGTTGGCCTTGCCGTGGGACACCCCGAAATGGGAGCCGAGGGCATGGGCCAGGGCGTGTGCCAGGCCGAGGCCGGCGGAGGTGAAGGCCATCCCCGCCATGAAAGAAGCCATGGACATGCCGCGGCGCGCCTCCGCGTCCGAGCCGTCCACACAGGCCCTCTCCAGGTTGGCGAAGACGAGCTGCACCGCCTTGAGGGAGAGCGCCTGGGTGGGCTCCCAGGCCCGTCGAGCCACGAACGACTCGACGGCGTGGGTCAGGGCGTCCATCCCCGTCGCGGCTGTCAGCGCGGGGGGCATGGAATAGGTCAGTTCCGGATCGATGACGGCGAGCACCGGATAGAGGTTCTGGCCGACGATGGACATCTTCTGGCGGCGCTTGCCCCCGGTTATCACCGCCACCCAGGTGACCTCGCTTCCCGTCCCCGAGGTAGTGGGGATGCAGATGAGGGGCTTGGAGCGGCGCGGGATGCGGCCAATGCCCTCCCAGGAGGCGATGTCCCCTTCGTTGTTCATCCTGGCCGCGACGATCTTGGCGGCGTCCATGGGGCTGCCGCCTCCCAGCCCGATCACGAAATCGCATCCCTCATCCCCGGCGAAAGCCACACCTTTCTCCACCGTCTCCACGCTGGGGTCCGCCTCCACCTCGGCGAAGTGGGAGACGGCGATGCCCTCGTCGCCCAGTATGCGGTGCAGGGTATCCACGGCTGAACCGCGCGAGGTGGGGCCGCTCCCGGTTATCAGCAGGGCATGCTTGCCGAAGTTCTTGACGAAGGCGCCTGCCTCCTCGAGGCAGCCCTCCCCGAACACCACCTGTACGGGAAAGCGGTACGTGTTGGCCGCCAAGCTCATCCCCCCTAGCGTTTATTTGTGGGATTTATCGACGCCGTGAAAGTATTAGTTTAGGTTCTTCTCCGAGAAGCGCTGGTAGGAATCGAAAGGCAACACTTTGGGGTCAGGCCTCAAAACTTGCGCTCAGCAAACCGCGGCTGTATTAATCGCTCCAGACATATGACGCAATTTCTGAGGCCTGACCCCAAAGTGTTGCCTTTCAGCTTTGCGGAGAAGGACCAAGTTTAGCCGCCGGGAAGGGTGGGAGTCGCAGCTCCTCGAATATTCTATTGTTGGGATAAGTCCGGGCTCATATCAGGCTGCCCGCGGTTTGCGGTAACACGAAGGGTCGGTGTATGGAAATGGCGATGCGGCCCAACATATCTCAAGGTAAAACTCGTCGCAAGGGCAGGCAGGGGAGGTGAAGGCAGGATGAACGGAAGGGACACGGCCGCCGCCCTCAACGCCTCCTTGCTCCTCGACGGCGAGGACAGGATCCTCGAGGGCAACCGGGACGCCGAGGTTTTCCTCGAGAAGCCCCTGGAGGAGGTGCGCAAGGCTACCCTTTACAAGGCGAACCCTCCCCTCTACTCCGCCCTCAAGGAGCTGCTGGCCAAGACCAAGCGCGGCCGGGGGGTGGAGGATTACGCTATGGCCTACAAGGTGGGCAAGCGGCTCATGCGGCTGAACATCAACATGTCGCCCTATCCCCTGGAAGCCCTGGGCACTACCGGCACCCTGGTGACCATAAGCAGCGTGGGGATGCGTCCCATGCCGGAGCGGCGCGCGGTTAAGGAGGAAGCCCCGCCGGCCCCCGCTCCCGAGGAGGCGCTCGGACTGCCGCAACTCCTGGACGCAATGGTCGAGCCGTCCTTCCTCCTGGACCTCGATGCTAACTTCACCTATGCCAACCCGGTGATGTGCGCCCTGCTGGGACACGAACAGGACGAGATAGTCGGGCGGCCTCTCTCCTTCTTCATGCAGAGGGAGGACGCCAAGCAGGCCTTGGAGTGCCTGGTGGAGGCAGCCTGCACGGCCCCCTGGCGGGGCGAGCTGGAGTTCAACCGCGGCGACGGGACCACTTCGTTCATAGCCGTTACCGTGGACGCCCTCAAGGCCGGCCGCGGGAAGGTGAACCGGCTTCTGGGCATCGGAAGGGATCATACCACGGAAGCCCGTATCCGCCGCGAGAGGGAGGACGAGCTGCAGCGGGTGTGGAGCCTGCTCGAACGGGTGGGAGTAGCCGTGGTCTGTTTCACCCCCGACCATCGCGTGACCCTCCTCAGCCATTCGGCGGAGGAGATGCTTTCGACCACCAGTGACCGGGCCATCGGAACGCCGCTCCCAGACCTCTTCCCCCCCGAGGCGCGCCAGGAGGTCGTATCCCTGCTGGAGCGGACGGTAAGGGGAGAGGAGATCAAGGAAGCCATGGTGCAGGCGGGCAGGAAGAAGGAGCTCCGCACGCTGTTCATGAGCGTAAAGCCCGCCGTG
>CAYHAT010000179.1:0-7290 GCA_964354675.1 uncultured Actinomycetota bacterium
AATGGCGCCCTTGGGGAGATTCGAACTCCCGCACGTGGCTCCGGAGGCCACTGCTCTATCCACTGAGCTACAAGGGCACTGGTAACCCCTAATTTCATTTACATATTAACAAGGCGTCTAGGTGTTTTCAATCGAGGCCCGCGTTTGGTCGCTTCGCTGGAAAAGCCTTTAAAGCCGTGCTCAGGCGGGGACGTATATCCACAGGTCTCCCTGGTCTTCTCGCCTCACCCCGCCCTGCTCCTCCAGGATGAGCAGGTGCCCCAGGGCTTCCTTGAGCGCCAGGAAATGGTCCATATCGGGCGGTTTGTCTCTCACCTGGGGGAAGAGGCGCAGGGCCACCTCCCACACCGTGCGGCATCCCTTGTCCACCGCCTCCCGCGTCTTCTCGAGGCGTCTTTCGTGGTGGACGAGGTTCATCTCTATCCTTTTCTGGACCTTGCGGATGGCCCTGCCGTGGCCGGGATATGCATAGTGGACATCGTATTCCCTCAGCAGGCGCAGGGAGTCGAGGAACTGGGGCAGCCCGGTGATATGCCCTCGCCAGGGGGGGCAGTAAAGCTCGGGGTTGGGGGTTATGGTGCGCATGAGGTGGTCCCCCGAGAAGAGGAGGCTCTCCTCCCTCAGGTACAGACAGATATGGCCGGCGGTATGCCCGGGGGTGTGGATGACCTCCAGTTCGCGGTCCCCGGCCTGGACCTTCTCTCCCCCACCCAGGCGTATGTCTATATGACAGGGCTCCGAGAGCTGCATCCACACCGAGGCCAGGTTGAACACCAACTGGGCGACATCGACAGGAAATCCCATGCTGGATGACATGGAGGCGTAGCAGCCGTACTCCTCGCGCAGGCGCTCGCCAGCGTGTTCAATCCGCGGCCTTTCGTAACGGTGGGCCGCCACCTTGGCCCCGGTCATGCGGCTCAGCCGCGCCGCCATCCCGCAATGGTCGATGTGGGAATGGGTGAGGTAGATGAACGCGAGCTCGTCGATGCCCGCGTGGCGCAGTGCTCCTACGATGAGGTCCTCTAGCAGCGGGTGAAACGGGCCGGTGTCGATAAGCGCCGGGTACTCGCCCTGAAAGAGATACAGGCTTATGTTCTGGAGCTCGTGCTGGATGGGGATGTCGATATGCAGGATGTCTGTGCATATCCGCTTCACCATTCCGGCTACGTCGATCCCGGAAGGTATCATCCCACCAGAGCCGTTTCCAGGTAAGGTTCCCAGGTAGGGTGGATTTCGGTGGCCAGGCTGAATATCCAGATGTGGTCGTGGGGCGGGGCGGGCTTGTGCATCAGCTTCAGCCCCGCCTCGGAGGGGAGTCGGTTCATCTTCCTGGTGTTGCAGCGACGGCAGGCTGCCACTACGTTCTCCCAGGCATGCTCACCGCCCCGGCTGCGCGGCATGATGTGATCGATGCTCTCCGCCCTCTCCCCGCAGTACTGGCAGGTATGCCTGTCCCGGATGAATACGGCGCGGCGGCTGAGTGAAACGCCCCGGTAGGGAATACTGACATAATATACCAAGCGGATAACGCTGGGGAAAGGCATGGTCATCCTCTCGGAGTGGAGATACTCGCCGCGCTCCTCCAGTATCTCCGCCTTGTTCTTGAGCACCAGGATGACGGCTCGCTTGACGTTTACCAGATTCAAGGGCTGGTAGGAAGCGTTGAGGACCAATACCCTGCGCATCGTCTCCTTATACCCGGCGGCACACCGCTTCTTTAGGTTACAACCTGTCGCCGCGCGCCCTCGGCCTCCTTTTCTCGTACCGTGATACGAACACTTCGCACCCTATGATAAACCATCACCATCTCGCGGGTCGACCCCGCTAGTTGGTATGGGGTCTACCGGACATGGGATATAAATCGATCAACTATAGGATTCTCGCTACGTATGTCCCAGGTCCGGGGCTGACCCCATCTATTATATCGCGCCCAGTTCCTCCAGCAGGCGGACGACGGCGATCTCCGCTAGCACCGAGAGGTCCTCGGTGGGCAGGTAGTCGGGTGCGGTGATGTCGAAGAGCACGCGGGCGGATGCTGGGAACTCCTCGTCCTTTTCGTTGAAGATGATGAGCAGGGGGATCCGGGGCAGTACCTCCCAGGCCGCGGCCACGTCTCCCGGCAGATCCAGCGCACGCGCTTTTTTCCGCGCCCAACCCCGCAGGGCTTCCAGGTGTCCCGCCAAGCCACGCGATAGCGGCCCCTCCACTTCGGCTTTGAAAGCAGGCTCATGATAGCGGGCCCCGGGCAGGTCGCGATAGGAGACCCATTCGTCGCCGTTGGCTGCACCGTCCGCATGTACCAGGTAATGGAGGATGATCAGTTCCTCCATGCCGCCCGCCGGGCTGCCGTCCGCGCGCTTCACCGCGCCGTCCGGATACGAGGCGGTGTAATCCTCCCCGAAGAAAGGGACCTTGAAGGACCGCTCGGAGAAGGAATAGGAGGTACCCGAGCGGGAGCCCATCCAGGTGGGGTCCAGGAGCTTGAGCTCGCGGCGCACCTTCTCCCGCGCTTCCCTCAATTGATCCGGGCCATGTTCCTGCGTCATCTCTCCCTTCCCAGGTAACGCGTGATGCCCTGCACGTTCTGCAGGCTCATCCCTCCGAACATGAACATACCGTAAGGAGAGGTCACATCCATGATGCGCATTAGCTCCCCGGCGGTCTTCTTCGGATCGATATCCTTGCGTATGGCCTCCTTCACCACCTCCACCATGATCTCCATGTTGTGCAGGGAATCCCGGGCCAAGGGGGCGCTCTCGCCGCCGCAGCCGAAATGGGCGAAACAGGTGCGGCCACACTCCAGCGCAGCCAACCGCTCCATGGAGCGGCGCTGCTCCTCGAGGTCGAAGTCGGGAAGGGGGGTGACCGGGATGACCTTCCCCTCCTCCACCAGGTAGATGCCCAGGGAATCGCCGGAAAAAAGCGTCCCCGTGATCTCGTCCACCACGCAAAGGTGAGTGGAGGCGTGCCCGGGGGTTGGGATGAGTCGCAGTGTCTTCCCCCCCAGGTCGAGCGTCCCCGCCTCCTCCGCCGCCATGAGGCGGTCCAGGCCGATGGGGACCATATCGCCGTACAAGTCAGCTATCGCCCCCAGGGCCCGGCGCGCGCTCGCCACCAGGCGCTCCGGTTGCGCCAGGGTCTCTACTCCCTTAGCCGCTACCACCACACTGGCATTCGGCAGCTCCCGCAGTAGCTGCCCCGCACCACCCGCATGGTCGAGGTGGATATGGGAAACGATGATATAGAGGACTTCCTCCCGCGCGATGCCGGCTTCTTCCAATCCCTCCAGGATATTTCCCGCACCCGCCGATACACCTGAGTCCACCAGGGCCGCTCCCCTCTTGCCCCGCAGGGCATAGACGGCGGTGAATCCCTCCATTTCCGCCATCAAGGTGTCGATCAGCCAGGTATCGTCCCCGATGAATCGCGCCTTCTCCATGTCTCCTCCTTCACTTGACCCCCCAGGCGCGGTGCGCCTGGGGTATGACCCGCACATCCGGGAAGAATGCGGCGGCTGCACGCCGCAGCTCGGCCGCCCGCCTCGCCGTGATCCCCTCCTCCCCGCACACGGGCGTTACGGGCTGCAGGACCAGCGGGATGTCGCTGGCCACTTCACCCAGGACGCGGCAGGCTCTCTCCAGCTCGTCCTCACCCGTCCCCGCAGTGATGACCATCTTGAGAAAGATATGCCTCAAGAGCGCGCGGCCGAGGAAATCGCGGTGCTCTTGTATGATGTCCTCTCCCTCCTGGGTCGAGGGCAGCTTGACGTCCATGGCTATCCAGCCGGCCCAGGGCAGGACGAGCTCCAGGGCTTCCCCCAGGGTACCGTTCGTCTCGAGGTATATAGACATGCCCTCGCGTTCGAGCAGGGGGAGAAGATGCGCCAGCTCGCGGGCCTGCAGCAGCGGCTCGCCGCCGGTCAGGCTGACGGAGTGCGTTGCCGTTTCCCACAGGGAACTTATGAGCCGTGCCGCATGGGATATGTCCAAAGGGTTGGGAACGGCCTCTCGCTCCCCCTCCCACCCAAAGACGCGGCATACCTCCGCCCGCTCCCACGCCTCCGGTGTATCGCAGTAGGAGCAGCGCAGGTTGCATCCGGATAACCTTACGAATACCTGGGGCACGCCGACCAGCATGCCCTCGCCTTGGAAGGAGGGGAAAATCTCGTGGATATAAAGGACTGGGTTCATCTATCGCTTTCTCAGGTCACTCCCCTGACCTTGCTGCGCGCCTGATCGATGCCCTTCATCTCGTTGATGAACCCCTGTAGCACCTTAAGGATGAAGTCGTCCACCGGCACGTCCAGGTCATCCAGGCCCAAGGTGGGGACGGGCGTGTTGTCGCTGGAGACGTTGATGCCCAGATGGATGAGGGTGGACACCGGGCTCGCCGTGGCCACGGATACGGTCAGCTTGCGGTTCTCCTCCTCGCCTTCCTCCACCTCGACCTCGATATACAGGTCGTCGCCTTTCCTGCTGATGAAGAGCTCCGGCTTCAACTCTTCGATCACGTCCTTGACCACGCAGAGGAAGAGCCTCTGGATGACCACCGTGCGGTCCAGGTCGGCGCCGAAGAGCTCCACGATGAAGTGGGCCATCTCCTCGCTCGTGATCTCCGCGCGGTTCTTGCGGTCCTCCATGTCCACGAGATCCTCCACCCCGACCCGGCACGGTCCGCGGAAGGCCAGGATGGAATCGCCATGTACGTCGTGCTCGGAATAGGCATAAAGAGAACGTAGCTGCGAGCCGTCATAGGTTACCTTCTTACCCTTGATGTACTTGCCTTTCATCGCCCCTCCCAGGTCTTTCCTCCGACCTACTCGGTCAAGGTCCGTTCTCGAAGAGCCCCTTCAAACGGCTCGTTGCTTGCAGGCGCTCCGCCGCTGCGAGCAGTCGGGCACAGGACTCGCAGGAGCCGCACATCAACTCTCCCCCATTATAGCACGACCATATGCAATGAAAGTCCAGCTCACGTGCTATGGCCTCGCGCATTATTCCCATTTTATCCCACTGAATTGAATAACTGCGCAGCCTGATCCGGGAGAGGGTCGAGTATGCGAGCGCGCGGTTGGCCTCGCGCACGAAGCCCGGGCTGTTATCGGGGAAGGTCGCACCCTCCTCGGCGTTTAAACCCATGACCACTTCTGCGAGGCCCATGGCTTCCGCCACGCTGGCGCCTATGTTCACCAGGAGGCCGTTACGGTTGGGCACCCAGACCGCCCGCATGGTATCCTCCATGTGCGTCGTGTCGGTGAGCTGGCCGGGCTCCACCTCGGGAAGTCGGGTATCCGGGGTGGTTAGAGCATTGCGAGAGAGCTCCCCCAGCCAGGGCGCCTCGAGGACCATGTGCCTCACGCCGTGCAAGTCACAAAAGGCGCGTGACTTCTCTATCTCACGCTCGGCCGCGCGCTGGCCGTAGTCCACCGTGACCGCCATCCCCACACCACCTCTCTCCCGGGCGATGAGGAAGTTCACCGCGGAGTCCAGGCCGGCGGAGAGCAGCACGAGGTTGCGGCCCTCGCTCATGCCTCCTCCCTGTAGACCACCTTGGTATCCGGGGATTCGGAAACGCTCACCCAGGATAGGCGCACGCCGTCCGGTAGCCGCGGCAGCCGCTCTGCAAGTGCACGGTAGATGTGACGGGCGATGTTCTCGGAAGTTGGCGAGAGCCCTGTGAAGGGCTCGACCTCGTTGAGGCAGTTATGGTCCAAGGGCTCGATGGCTTCCTCGAGCAACCGCCTGAGGTCGTGGAAGTCGACCAGGAGCTGCGCCGGGCCCAGCTGCGAGCCGGCCACCGCCGCCTCCACCCGGAAACTGTGGCCGTGCATGCGGGCGCAGGGGCCTTCGTAATCGCGCAGCCAGTGGGCGGCGTCGAAATGGGCACTGGCCCTGATCTCGAAGACCTCGGTCACCTTTCCCTCCGCTTCTTTTAAAGAATATGGGTCCTCTTCATTCACGATGTTAGTATATACGGTTCTTCTCGTGGAAGTCCGGGTCAGCGAGAGAAAAACGACTCGGGATGTATGGTCGGATCAGGCCTCAGGACTTGCGTTTTCAATGGTTAAAGCCGGATCTGCCTCGCGGGAAGGGCTCGTGGCCCGGGTTATTCCTCGAGCATGGAGACGAAGCTCTCGAGACGCGTCCCGGTCCTGGCATCGATGCGTGCGCTGCGGTCCAACTCCAGGGTGAGGATGGGGATATCCAGGTATTTTCGGAGGATTATATCCTCGACCTGGCGGAAGCAGAAGCTCTGCACGTAATGGATGACCCCCACGAGCTTCCTGCGCTCGATCTCCACCTTGATATCGTCCAAGCGGTAGAAAACGGAGTAGGGGTAGCTGTAGAGACGGTACTTCTCCACCAGGTCTTGCGTATCGAAGGGCAGACTGAATTGGCGTTGTGTCTCGTTGTAGACCACCCGGGCTCCCAGGGTCTCCAGGTAGTCGTATAGTCCGGGGGCGAGGGGCGGGACGCCGACGTATCCCAGGCGGACCATGTCGCCGGCGTTACGGAAGCCGCCCTTTCCCGCACGTGTCCCGGCCTCGCGAGTGAAGGCCTCCAGCTTGGCCTCAAAGGCGCCGGGATCTCCCTCCATGTCGCTGCAACTCACGAGGTAACGGTGGTTCTCGAAACCGCTTACCAAGCCTTCGTCCCAGGTCAAGCGGTCGATCTCGTGAGCCTTGGAGCGGACGGCGTCCAACCTCCTCATAGCCTCTTCCACAGAATCTTTGTCCACCCCCAGACGGCGCATGAAGACATCCATCTGTACGGAAAGCAGCTCGTAATCCCGCTCGTAAGGATAGGCGAAGGGGATAACCTCTACGCCTTCGGACTGCAGTGTCTCCATGAGGGCATGGGTGTTGGAGCAGTCACCCTGGGTAACCGCCACCACCACCGCCAGGTCGGACATCTCCTTTACCACGCCGTAGATGCCCTTGATCCAGGCGCAGAAAGAACGCGGGAACCCTACTACTTCCGCCTCCTCCATCAAGCCCTCGCAGGCGGGATGGGATACGAAGACGTTGTTGAGGTCCACCGGCACATGGCCAGCCGCGTAGATAACTTCGATGGGCACTGTCGTGGTTATACCGATCTTAGCCATGAAAACAATGATAGCACCACGTGCTGGAAAAGACGTAAGGAAGTATCCCTGTAAGGTGCTGGGGAAGCTTCAAGATGTTCGGGCGTGGCCTCCATCTGAGCAGCCACCAGCCCGATAACTATGGGGTCGGTCGGAGCTAGGCTTAACGCGAAGCGATAAGCCGTATTGCGAGGAGGCGAAGCCGACGCG
>CAYHAT010000180.1:0-7279 GCA_964354675.1 uncultured Actinomycetota bacterium
TAGTAGAAGTACATGGGGCGCTCGGCCAGGAAGGGGGAGGCGCAGGAGAGATAGACCGACACGTCCTGGTCCAGGCCCACCTCCGCGGGCACGTACACGGTGAAGCGCTTGGACGCGGGCACCGGGTAGGCGACCTTTTTGGTCTCTCCCGTCCCCAGCATGTAGGTGGCCTCCACGTTAATGGGAGAAAGGCCGGGGTTCTGGATGGTGAGCCACTCCTCGAAGCCCGCCCGCGTGGTCCCCTCCGCGAAATAGTAGTCCGTGGCCAGCTCCGGGGCCCCCATGACGCAGTGGCCCCCCGTCCAGCCCCAGCCCCCGGTGCCCTTGTAGTTGAAGTACATGGGCCTCTCGGCCACCACCGGCTGGGTGGACTCCAGCGCGAGGGAGGTCTGGTAAGAGCCTCCTCCCAGCAGGTCGTTGGCCTTGAAGGAGCCGCGGGAATGAGCGGGTACGGAGAGGCCCCCCACGATCTTCTCCCCCGCCTCCTGGGTCTGGAAGCGGAAGGTCAGTTCGGCCGCGGTGTCCCCGGGGTTGAGGACGCATACCCACTCGTCGAAGCCCTCCCCGGTGTAGCCTTCGGCGAAGTACCAGGTGTGCGAGGGGGCGGAGGCCCCCAATACGTCGTGGCCCCCCGTCCAGACGCCCTGATACGAGAAGTACATGGGCCTCTCCGCGATGAAGGGTGAGCCGGCCTCGCACTTCATCGAGACCTCCTTGTCCTGTCCCACCACCGCGTTCACGTTCACGGTGAAGCGGGACAGCGCCTGCACCCGGTACGTCTCCACCCTGGGGGTGCTCCCGTCCTTGAACAGGTACGTCACGGTGACGTCCAGCGGGGCTTCCGCCGGCTGGCCCAGGCACAGGTACTCCTGGAAACCCGTGCCCGTATAGCCCTCGGCGAAGTAGAAGGTGGTGGTCGGGTCCGTCGGGGGGAGGACCGAGAAGTCCACCTGGTTGGAGGCGCCGTTGAGGTTATAAACGGTCACCGGCACCGTCCCGGTCACCCCCGCGGGAACGTAACAGACCACGCTGCCATCCGTCCAGGTGCCGGGCTTGACCACGGCCGGCACCGTCCCGAAAGTAACGTATTCGGAGCCCGACCCACCAGGCCCGAAGCATGAGCCATGAACCGTCACCTCGGAACCCACGCCGCCCGAAACCGGGTCCAGGGCGGCGATGACCGGCGGGGCGCCGTAGTACCAGACGCCCTCGCCCCCGGTCCCCGCGTAGAGCCGGTGGTAGCCCGCGTCATACAACAGCGAGGAGACGTAATAGCTGCCCACGCCCCCGCCGGTGTCCGTCCACTTGTCGGCGTCGGGGCTCGCGGGATCGTACCCCCACACGCCGTCGAACCTCGCCGTGAGCCATTTAACGCAGCTGGTGTAGAGCTTGTCCCCGTCCCAGGCAAGGGCATATGTCCGGTTGGGGTTCATGCTGCCGCCGGTGCTCGACCACTTGTCGGGAGCCGGGATGGTGGGGTCGTAGCACCACACCCCCTCTCCCACATCGGCCGGCGGTTGGTTCCAATCCCAACAACCGGCGTAGAGTTTGTCTCCGCCCCAGGCAAGCGAGGATATCTCGAAGGTGCTCACGTCGCTGCCCGTGCTCGTCCACCCGGCGGACGGGTTGGTGGGGTCGTACTGCCATACGCCCTTCCACCAGTCAAATATGTCGTAGCACCCGGCGTAAAGCCTGTCTCCTCCCAGGGCCAGGGAGTCGATCTTGTAGGCATCGATGTCGCCGCTGCTGATGTCGGACCACTTGTCGGTGGCGTGGCTGGCGGGGTCGTAGCACCAGACACCTTGACCTCCGCTATCGGTATATTTCTCCCCGGTCCCCGCGTAGAGCAGGCCGCGCCCATCATCGTAGACCAGGTTATGGATGGCCTTCGCCGTCCCGCCCGTGTCCGTCCACTTGTCGGCAGCGGGGCTCGCGGGGTCGTAGCACCACACTCCCTTGTAAGCGGGGGCATTGTGGTCGTAGCAACCGGCGTAGAGCTTGCCCCCGCCGAAGGCCAGGCAGATGGTCTCGAAGGCGCTCACGCCCCCTCCGATATCGGTCCAGGTGGCGGTGGCGGGATCGAAGCGCCATACGCCGTCGCTGTCCGTCCCCACGTAGAGCAGGCGGTTGGTGGAGTCGTAGGCGAGGCAATCGACGTAGCTGGTGCTCACCCCGCCGCGCGTATCCGACCACGTGGGAGGGCTGTTGGCGAGGTTGTAGCGCCAGACGCCGTCCTGGATCGTCCCCGCGAAGAGATGGTGATGGTAGGTATCGAAGGCCAGGGATTTCATCTGGTAGGCGTTCAACCCACCACCGGTGTCCGACCACTTATCGGCGCCGGTGATGGCCGGGTCGTAGCACCATACGCCCTTATAGTCCGCTGACATGCTATCGTTACACCCGGCGTAGAGCTTGCCCTCCCCCCAGGCGAGGGAGGTCACCTCGAAGGTAGTCGTGCTGCCGGCGGTATACGTCCACATGTCGTCGTCGGTGCTAGCGGGGTCGTAGTAATATACGCCAGTGAATCCCGCGCTCGAGTAGAGCAGGTCGTTGGTATCGTCGTAGGCCAGCGCGGTGGCGCGGCGGTGGTACATCCCCCCACCGGTGTCGATCCACCCGAGGGAGGGGCTGGCCGGATCGTAGTACCATACGCCCATCGGCCACCCCGAAACGCGGTCCTCGGGGCCGGCGTAGAGGCGTTCTCCATCCCAGGCCAGGGACAGGATGCGCCAGGTGGCCACGCCCCCGCCCGTTTCCGTGTATGCTCCCGAGGGATCGGTGGGGTCGTAGTACCATACACCCCTCCCTTGAAAGCCCGGGCTTGCAGACGGATCCCAAACACCGGCATAGAGCTTGCCCCCGCCGAAGGCGAGTGCGGTGATGTCATAGGCTCGCATGAAAATGTTTGTCTCCGACCACGTTCCGTCGGACGGGTTATAGCACCAGATCCCCTGCCCGTTGCTCCCCGCGTAGAGCCGGTCGCCCGCACTGTCGTAGGCGAGGGTCCTTATCCCGAGGTGGGCCACCTCCCCTCCCAGGGAGGTCCAGGTACCCGCCTGGTACTTCCACACCCCCTTACCGAACTCGGTGTTTCCGGCGGCGCCCACCGTGGCCCGGTAGATGATGCCGTGCACGTTGTCGCTGACCAGTGCCATGGCGTCGCCGTTTCCCGGCCCTCCGGCATCGACCCAGTTCAGCTCCCCCGCCGCCGCAGCGGCCTTCGCGGGATGCGGGAGGGCGAGCGGGATAAGAAAGCCGGCTATCAACGCCAGCATCAGGGGGAATACAACAGCTCTTCTCGGGGGGATGTTGCGCATGGTCACCATCTTCGCTTCCTTTCAAGGCCGGCGAGCTTGAGCGCCGGCTATACTTTCGAACGCCTTACGGTGGCCGAACTTCCATATTCAATCCTTGACGGCATTATTTTACCACCTCGCGGGGACTTTCCTTCGTCTTGTTGCTTTCCTTGACGGCCTACTATCTCTCCCTGGTCAGGTGAAACGCAAAGGGGTCCTGGACAAGTGCCTAATAATCGGGGCAAAGGGGCCGGCAAAGGGGCCGGTTTGTTCGTAATCAGGTGATCGAGTAGTCGGCGAACCGAAGATCGAAGACACGACCCTTAATGCAAAAGGGCCATCCCCGCGGGGACGGCCCTTCAAGCGGTCAGCTTGGTGTCAGGGCTAGATGTCGTTGGGAGTGCTCGGACCGCTCACCGTCATGTTCCAGTCGCCCCCCTGCTTAATGAAATACCATGTTAGTTTATTTCCCGTGTCCAGGTTTTTAAAGGTCACTCTGCCCCAGGTGGGATCGATCTGGCTGAACTTAATTTCCTGGATCTCGATTCCCTTGGTGTTCCCGGGGTTGCCCTTCGCGTAAAACAGGGCAGCCTGTCCTAGGAGGTACTCCTCCACCGATGTAGGCGGGATCGGCTGGATGGTTAGGTCTTTCGGCGATGTAGGCAGGATCGGCTGGATGGTTAGGTCTGATGGATTGGGGTTGTTGCTGGGCGGGTTGTTACCACCGCTCTTGTCGCCGCCGCCGGATTTTTCGTTCGTCGAGGGTGTAGTCGTCACGGTCTCGCCTGGCGACTCGGTCTCGCCGCCCGCCGGATGGTCCCCCTGGTTATACTGCAGCCATACGCTTCCCTCCTGGCCGCTGCCCCCGCTCGCCTGCCCGCTGCCGGAGACCGCCAGCACGGTGATGATCGCTGCGGCTGCGACGACGAGGGCCGCGCAGACCAGCGTAACGATCATCCATCCTTTCTGCTCCCTGTGCTCCATTCTCACCACTCCCTTTCGTCGTCTAGCCTTCCATTACAGGCTATAACGACGCAGAGCCGCATCTCTCTACACCCAGTTCTCTTCATGTCATTGCGAGGCGGCGAGGCCGCCGTGGCAATCCCCTGGGAGCGTTATGGGGGCCGTGTCTTCGTTCTTCGGTTTGGCCTACTATCTCTCCCTGGTCAGGTGAAACGCAAAGGGGTCCTGGACAAGTGCCTAATAATCGGGGCAAAGGGGCCGGCAAAGGGGCCGGTTTGTTCGTAATCAGGTGATCGAGTAGTCGGCGAACCGAAGATCGAAGACACGACCCCTAATGCAAAAGGGCCATCCCCGCGGGGATGGCCCTTCATTGCCCCATTCCCGGGGCTATTATCTACCGGTGTAAGGCAGACCGACCTCCCTCGTCTGTTCAAACCAATGTCTGCACGAGCAACACGATGTAATAGACTCCAACCCCTAGAAAGATCAATCCCGCTCCCTTACGCAAATACTTCTCCCACTTCTGTATCTTGTCCACATGGCCCGCCCACGCCCCCGCCCCAAAGGCGATGAGCAGTGCGATGACGAGCACCGGCAAGCCTGTCCCAACGGCATAAAGGGCGGGCATGTAGAGGCCGCCCGCCGGCGTCCCGAGGGCTAGCGGGATGAGCATCCCGAAAAAGAGGATCGCGCTGTAGGGACAGAACGAAAGGGCGAAAAGCGCCCCAAGGAAGAAGGCACCTAAGGGACCCTTGCCTGCGATGCGTTCTCCCAGGCGAGATATGTACCCCCCCTTGAGAAAGGAGAGGTTGATGACATCGAGCATCACCAGGGAGACGAGGACAAGAAACGGGCCCAGGTAGTATATGGATGAGTTGCGCAGGAAACCGGATACGTTCACCACGCTGGCTCCCAGATACACCAGCGCCAGCCCCAGGATCCCGTAGGTGGCCGCCCTTCCCGCGGTATAGAGCACTCCCGAGAGGGCCGCCTTTCTCCTGTCCTCTATGTCCCTGGCGATATAGGCGACGGCAGCGATGTTCGTGGCCAGGGGGCAGGGCGATATGGCGGTTAAGAGCCCCAGCAGGAAGGCAGCCAGAAAGGGGATGCCTGCCAGGGGTATCCCCGTCTCTCCCGATGTCTCCCCCTCACTGAAAGCCGCGTCTATCTCGACCTGGATATAGGAGATACAGCTCTCCTTGTCCTCCCACAGGAACCATACCTGCTTCAGCTCCTGGAACTTTTCCTTGCCGTCACTGTTTATCACCAGGTAGAGGGACGAACCGACAACGCCGTACTCCTCCACTATCTCGCGGTTGGCAGGATCGTCTATGGCCAGCCTTGTATATGGTATCCCTTCTCTGCCGTGGCCGGTGTAGGTTGCTGCCGCCTCCGCGGCGAATTCATCCACCTGTTCGCAGGAGACGCAGCGGATGCGGGGGTAGAAATAGATGAGCTGAACATCCTCGGCGGTGTCCGCAAAGGCGGGGGGCGATGATGTCCCCGATAGCAACAGGATCGCAAGAACCAGGATGAGTACGGCCGCCAGCCGGAAAGACAGGCCTCGTACCGCCTTACCGTTCATCCGCGCCGTAAGCCTGATCACGGGCACCCTCTTTTTGTCAGGGCTACCCACTTACCAACCCGTCCAGGATGCCCCGCATGGAACCTGCTTCGATAACCCCTTCATACCCCTCAGTTATCTGCCCGTTTGCATCGAGGAAAAAGGTGGTGGGGATGACCTCAATGCCATATTGGTTACATAGGTTTTGTTCGTTCGCATCATAGACGTCCACGATGATGAAGGCTGCCCGCCCGGCGTACTCCGGCTCAACCTCCTTTATGACCTTCTCGATCTCGATGCAGGGAATGCACTTGGTGGAATGGAAGTTGAGGAGCACCGGGAGGGAGGCGGCCTTCGCCTCAGCAAGTGCCTTCTCGGAAGCGCTGACCGTAGTGGTATTTGAGGGATCGGGGGTAACTGCCTGGCTTTCGGGTGACGCCTGCTCTGCCTTCTCCGATGCCTTGTCAGCGCAACCGGAAAACCCTCCAACGAAGAGGGCCAAGAGCGCCGCCAGTATCAGCACAGAGACTGCCGTCCCTTTCCACAAAGCCCCCTTGCGCTTAATCATATCCCCGATCACCATCTTTCCTTTCCGTGGTAGCGGATGGGACGCCTTACTCATTAAGCCAACTCTCAATATCCTTCTTGGAGGGTATCCTGCCTGAGGAGATCACCTTTCCATCTATTACCACACCCGGGGTTGTTAAGACATTGTATTTCATGATCTCACTCATATCTGCTACCTCTTCTACCTGGATGTCCAAACCCAGGTCGTCCACCACCTGCCTGATAGCTTCCTTTGTGGCTCTGCATTTTTTGCATCCCGGCCCGAGAACCTTGATCTCCATCCTCTTAACCTCCCCTTCTATCTCTCAAGGGATCCCAAGGGATTTTGCCCCGTTCGAGATATGCAAGCAACAAAAGGCAGGCGGCAAGTTCTCCTCTTATCTTTCAGTGGGCGCTGCCTAATTGACCTGGCGGCCCTCCCGCATCAAATGTCCTCTGCAAGCCGGTGGGCCGTTCCGCTTCCTTTACCAGTGGCTTCAAGACCTTGTTTATAAACTCCAGAGCTTCTTCCTGATCCCTATCTGTGATGATTCGCTTCAGCCATAGAAACTCGTCCTCGTCAAAATGGACGACCATCTTAGTCATATCGCAGCCTTTCTTGTACGGATACCGTGAACATCATGATGCTATCACTTGCGATAATACCAGGCTAGAGGATGATAGATACGATGCCTATGGACTCACTATTGTAGATACGCTGTGCCATTCTCTATTTATGTTGTATATGTTATATATTATGATAGATGGACGGATCGAGCTCTCGACCCTCTATCATCATATTATACTTTAGAGTATAATACTCTTGAGTATATAACCAGGAGGCGCAGCAGATGGCCTTCATAGACCGCGAGGAGGCACTCGCGTTCCTCGAGGACCAATGGCGGGGCCG
>CAYHAT010000181.1:0-7198 GCA_964354675.1 uncultured Actinomycetota bacterium
AGGCTTCCTCGAGGTCACGCACCAGCCCCGGCTCGAACTCCAGGGTTATCACGCCGCCGGTGGAGCCGGGTACGAACACGGTCACCAGGCCATCGCACAAGGGTGAGTTGTTCAATTCCTCCTGCACCTGCTGCGTGATGTCGATGATCTCCGAATCTCCGTGCGTGGAGAACTCCAGGGTCGTGGTATGCAGCGGCAATTCAGCCCCCTTTCTTACGTTTCCGTCAGATGCGGTAGACGTCTTCTTCGCGCATTACCGTGAAACCGCCGCCCTGCAGGGCCCGTATCGCCTCTTCGAGCTGTTCCACCCGGAACACCACTATAGCGCTTTCACCGCTCTTCTCCACGAAGCAGTAGAGATACTCGATGTTCACGTTGGCGTCGTAGAGCGGGGCCAGGACTCCGGCCAGTCCGCCGGGCTCATCGGGGACCTCGACCGCGATGACCTCGGTCTCGCTCACGGTGATGTCGTTCTCGGCCATCACGCGCATGGCCTTACCCGGGTCGCTGACGATGAGGCGCATCACGCCGTAATCTGCGGTCTCGGCGATGGACAGCGCACGGATGTTCACCTCCGCCTCCGCCAGGCGCCTGCAGACCTCGTACAGCCGGCCTGATTTATTCTCGAGGAACACGGAAACCTGTCTTACCTTCACCCCGTAACCTCCTAGATCTTCCTCTTGTCGATGACCCTGACCGCCTTGCCCTCGCTCCTTTGGATGGAGCGTGGTTCCATCAGCCTTACCCTGACGCTGACGCCGAGGTAGCTCTGGACCTCGTCGCGTATCCTCTTCTCCAGTTCCTCCAACTGCTTGATCTCGTCGGAGAAGATCTCCGGCGACATCTCCACCTGCACCTCCAGGATATCCAGGCTCTCCACGCGCTCCACCACCAACTGGTAGTGGGGGCTTAGGCCCGGGACCTGCATGAGCACCATCTCCACCTGGGAGGGGAAGACGTTCACGCCCCGGATGATGAGCATGTCGTCGGTGCGTCCGGTCACCCTCTCCATGCGCGCATGGGTGCGCCCGCACGAACAAGGCTCCGGCAGCAGCCTGGATATGTCGCGGGTGCGATAGCGGATAAGTGCCAGTCCCTCCTTGTTGATGTTGGTGAAGACCAGCTCGCCTTTCTCGCCGGGCGGCAATACCCTGCCGCTCTCGGGGTCGATGATCTCGGGGATGAAACTGTCCTCGAATATGTGCAGACCGGTCTTCTCCGAACATTCTATGGAAACCCCCGGGCCTACGACCTCGGAAAGGCCATAGATGTCGTGGGCCGAGATGCTCAACTCGTCCTCGATCTGTAGGCGCATCTCGTCCGACCAGGGCTCAGCCCCCAGTATGGCCGACTTCAGCTTTACCTGGTCACGCTCGATGCCCATCTCCCGCATTACCTCTGCGATGTTCAACGCATAGGATGGCGTGCAGCAGAGGATGGTGCTGCCGAAATCGACCATCATGCGCACCTGCCTCTTGGTGTTGCCGCCGGACATGGGCAAGGCGGTGGCTCCCAGCTTTTCCGCCCCGTAATGCAGCCCCAGGCCGCCGGTGAACAACCCGTAGCCGTAGGAGACATGCACGATATCGTCGGGTGTCCCGCCCGCCGCCACGATGGTGCGCGCGACCAGGTCCGCCCACACCTGGATATCGCCGGCGGTGTAGCCCACAACTGTGGACTTGCCCGTGGTGCCCGAAGATGCGTGTATCCTGACGATCTCATGCATGGGGACTGCGAAAAGGCCGAAGGGATAGTTATCCCTCAGATCGTCTTTGTAGGTGAAGGGCAGGCGCTGCAGATCGTCCAGGCTCTTCAAGTCACCCGGTTTGAAACCTGCATCCTCCAGTCTTTTCCTGTAAAAAGGCACCCGTTCGTAAAGGCGTCCCACCGTGGACCTCAAGCGCTCCAGCTTCAACTCGTCCAGGCGATCCCGCTCCCAGGTCTCTACGGGGTTGAAAAATCCCATCGCTCTCCCCCCTTTCTCCAGCTCGGACTTAGGGTAATTTTAGCATATCGTTCTTCTCCAAGAAGTATGGTTAGCAAGAAAGGAAGAACTTTAAATGCGTGGTTGGGGTCCGGTCCATCCATGTTCACCGGCTCCTCCGTCCAGGCCCCTATCTCGAATGATGGCAGGCGGGGTCACGCGCACTCATCTGCAGGGAAGGCAGGCCGGGAAGTGATGATGTCAAGGCAAGGATGCTACCGCCGTTTCCGGCTCAATCGTAACCCAGGAGGTCCGGAGCGCAGTAGGTCATGTGGTGGTGCTCCCTCCGCAAGGCCTTCGCCGCCCCTGGTGGGCAGTAGAGAAAGCACTGCCCGCACCCGTGGCAGCGTTCCTTGTCCACGTAAGCCTTCCCCTCCCGCTCCGCGATGGCCCCGAAATAGCAGTGGGAAGAGCAGTCGAAGGAACATGCGCCCGGTCCCATACAGAGCTCCGCATCCACTACGGCATAGCTGTAACCCTTACTGAAGACCTCGTTTCCCCTCTTCATCTGATTGCGCAGGGGCACGCAATAGGCGGGGTCGCAGTGGCAGTATGAGACGAGGAAGCCGTGCGCTGTGGTAAAGCCCCAGCCGGTGAGGATGCGGCCCCGTTCGTGCCAAAACCCGGCCTTCTCCACTAACTCCCGGGCCTCGATACGCCGGTAGAAATGGGGGTAGGCGGAGAGGTGTCCCCTTCCCCAATCGCCTATCATCACGCAGGTATAGTTGGGGTCTATCCCGTCCACCATCTCCGACGCCATGTTGTTCTCGCCGTGGCGGCACTCGCAGATCCCCAGCGCTATTACCTGTCCCTCCCGCTCCAGGCGGGATACCATGTGTTCGACCTCTTGTGGGGTGATCACCTCGCCGTGGATGAGTGGGAGCACGACGCGGTTGGCCAACCATCCTACAATGCTTCTTCCGATTTGGAAACGGTAGACCCATTCTTTGTCGGTAAGATAGCCCAAGGTTTTCATGAGCACGTATTCGTATTTGCTGCCGAGTACGTTCAGCGGGTAAGGTATCCTCGAGTGCAGCCTGAGGCCGCGCGAGTCGATATGCGCGATAACCACAGTACCCCCTTTCTTTCTTTGCATCCATTGTCCCGGCGGCATGGCGCACGCATGTCCCGAGAATGCAACGACGCGACTATCTCAAGCCGACCTCCTGCGCACCAGCAGGGAGCCCAGAGTAAGCAGCCCCACCCCGAAGGCGATGAGTATACCCAGTTGCCAGGCCACGTCCGCCAGCGTCTCCCCCCTGAGCATCACGCCGGAAAGCGCCTCGATGGCGTAGGTAAGCGGTATCGCACGGGCTATCCACTGCATGAAGGCGGGCATCTGGGATAATGGGAACACAGCCCCGGTCATGAATATCAGCGGGAAGCTTACCAGCACGCTCAGGATTACTGCCCCCGCTACCTGGCGCGCGAAAGCCGCGATAACCAGGCCGATACCGATGCAAGAGAAAGAGGCGGCGGCGATGACCAGCAGGGCCAATGCCGCGTTGGACGCGAACACCCCGAACACGGCCACCGCGAGCACCAGCATCACCGCCGATTGCGCGAACACCACCGCGGTCGCCAGCAGCAACTTGGAACCCACCAGGGCGAAGGCGCCCATTTCGGTCAAGCCGAGCCGGATGCGCATGCCCTCCTCGTCCTCTATCACCATGAGGATGGCGCCGCAGAGCACCCCGGTCCAAAGGATGGAGAGGGCGATGAGGGAGGGCACGACCGCGTCCTTGGCCGAGAGGGTCCTACCGGCAACGGACGATATCTCCAGATCGATAGGCAGAGCTGTGCCCCGCAGGTACACCGCCGCCTCCTCGATATCGTTGATCACCGTATCGGCGAGCTCTATCCCCACATCGACCGTCTCCTGCAGGTCGGGTCGGTCCTGCAAAGCCCGCTTCAGGGTTTCCAGGTTTTCCCTGATCTGCTCCAGGCCCACGACCTCGGTGCCGAAAAAGTCCCCCCCGGTGACCAGGATGTAAAGCCCGGCGACCACCGCCTCTGTCTTGTTCTCCACCACCCCTTCCTTGATGCGGGATAGAAAACCGCGGATGCTCGTCTCCGCGAACTCCGCTTTTACCAGGTTGGACTGGTCGATGACCACCGGCACCTGCGCGATCTCGTCCAGCGTCTTGAGCTTGTGCACGAATCCACGGGGGAGCACGATGACCGCGTCGATGCGGCCTTGCTTCAAGTCATCGCGTGCCTCCGATTCGGAGCCGTACTCCTCTATCTCCGTTACATCCTGGCCGAACCTCAAGACCAGCGAGGAGGCGTCGTAGTTCTCCCCTTCCAACCATATGGTCTCCCCGATATATGGATAGTCCTCCTCGCCCACAGCGACAAGCACGCTGTCCTCCCCGTTCTCGAGCGCCGCGACCGCTTCTTCTCTCGTGGCATATTCGCTCCACGTTTCCGCCTCGCTCTGCAGGTCCAGCAGGGTGGCTGAGATCTCGTCCCGCGAGAGGTCCGCGCCCATCCACAGCGCCGGCTCATCCAGCACGGCTGTGGCCATGATAGCGCTCACTTCGCCGGCGTTGAGCGATGCCACCGCTTCCGCTTCACCGCCGTACTCCTCCACCTGTACAGCGCGGCGGCGGAAACGCCTCTCGAGTCCCGCCGTCGATGCGGCCTGTGCGCCTACCCAGGCTGTCTCCCCGGCGTCGGCGCGGTCCAGGTTCACCAGGCCGATGGGAACTGGCCTGCCCACGTCATAGAAGGCGGCGCCGATGATGCCCATGATGAGGAAGGGGTAGATGATCAGGACCGCCAGCAGCAGCCGGTTCCGGAAGATCAGCCTCCAATCTTTTACAAAGAGCGCTTTCCAGCCTTTCATCCCCCCGCCTCCCGCATGAAACGCAGAAAAGCATCCTCCAGGGTGACCTCGCGGTAATGAAGGTTTCGCACCGAGCCCGCCAGGCCGGATACGATCTCCGGGAGCTTGTCCGGGAGTTCGAGGCCCGTGATGATCACCGTTTCCCCTTCTCTCCTCCAGGACAGCCCCAAGCGGTGGCAGATGGCGTCCAGGTCCGCGGAGCGGTCCTGGAGCAGGCGCAGCTCCACCCGGTCCGCTCCCAGCAACCCCTTGATCTCGCCGGGTGTCCCTTCCTCCCGCAAGGTCCCACCCACCAGGATGGCAAGCCTGCTGCAGACGCGGTCGGCTTCCTCCATGTTATGAGTGGTGATGAAGATGGAACTCCCCTCCCCCGCCAGTCTAATGATGAGCTCCCACAGGGTGCTGCGTGCTTCTGGGTCCAGGCCCGAGGTCGGCTCGTCCAGATAGATCAGTTCCGGCTGATGTACCAGCCCCATGGCCAGGCTGAGACGCTGCTGCATGCCCCGGGAGAAAAAGCGCGCCTGCCTCTCAGCATGCTCCTCTAGCCCGGCCCAGGCGAGCAGGCTAGTGATCCTACCCGGGGATTCGACCTTGTCAATGCCGTAGAGCCGTGCCAGGAGTACCAGGTTCTCGCGTGCGGTAAGCCGGCCGTAGAAGGCTGGTTCCTGGGGCACCAGGCCCACGCGCGAACGGTAGCTCGACTCCAGCGGGTCCACCGGCTCTCCATCCAGTAGGATACCCCCGCGGGTCGGCGCTATCTGTCCGGTGAGGATGCGGATGAGCGTTGTCTTTCCCGCGCCGTTGGGGCCTATGAGACCGAAGGTCTCTCCTTTTTCGACGGACAGCGTCACGCCATCCAACGCCTTGACCCCGTCGAACTCCTTGCTGAGGTCTTTTATAGAGATCAAGTTCCTACCTCCGTCACTACCCGCTTTGAGGTTGATTTTAGCAGAACAGCGCTGCAGCGACCTCGTGATTATGTTTAACAGAAGTTGTCATATACCTCATGAGTATGTTTTAATAACATCAGCAACGCTCAATAACGGCATCGATTAAAGAAATAGCCGGCCTGTGATGATATATAAAAGGAGGAAACAGCCGGGGATGATATATTATCTATAAGTGAACAAAAACGGCCGGGATAGCCTCTAAAGGTTAAACCGCTGGCCCGGAGGTATTATGGTCGCAAGAAGCAAAGCCAGGCTGTTGCTGGTTGCAGGGATACTTTCCCTGTTCATATCCGCTTGCTTTCCGTTCTTTGCAGTCGCCGCCACCCTGGAGGAGAAACAGGCGGAGGCGGACAGGGTTCGCCAGCAGATCGAGGCGATGAAGGGCGAGTCGCAGCGACTCGCCCAGGAATACAACGCATCCTTGAGCGAATACGAAGCGATCCGTGCCGAGGTGGAGGGCAACCGCGAGCAGCTGGAGAAAGCCCAGAAGGATTACAAAAGGGCCCGTACCATACTCCACGACCGCTTGCGCTCCATCTATAAGTCGGGCGACATCAGCTCCGTCGAGGTGCTGCTCGAGTCAACGAGCCTGGATGACTTCCTGACCAGGTACGATTTCTTCTCCTATATAGGCAATCGAGATTTCCAGCTGTTCAACGAGGTAAAACGCCTGCGTGAGGAGATAAGCGAGCGGCAGAGGTCTCTCGAGGAACAGGAGGCGCGCCAGAGGCAGATCCTGGGCGCGGTGAACGCTAAAAGGCAGGCCATGGAGGCCTCCCTGCAGGAGCAGCAGAAATATCTTGATTCCGTGAACAAAGAGATACTGCAGCTCCTGGCCCAGACCGGAGGCGGCGGTACACCGATAATGACCCCCATAGGATCTTTCGTCTTCCCGGTGAACGGGACCCATACCTTCTCCAACGACTGGCATGCACCGCGCACCGGCCACCTGCACCAGGGGTGCGACGTGTTCGCCTCATCCGGGACGCCTCTCGTCGCCTGTGTCTCCGGAACGGTTAACCAGGGAGAGGGAAAGAACGCCGGCCTCTATGTCAGGTTGGCGGGCGATGACGGAAACGTCTATTACTACATGCACTGCCTGCGCTTCGCGGCTACGGGCCACGTAAACGCCGGGACGGTCATCGCCTATATGGGCGATACCGGGAACGCCGTGGGCGGTCCCCCTCACCTGCACTTCGAGATCCATCCGGGGGGCGGTGCCGCTATCAACCCCTACCCCATCCTCCTTGCGGCCGACCGCTAGTGCGCCGTCTCTGGGTCCAACACCTCGACATCAGCTCTGTCTCCAGCTTCCGCTTTACACAACGGCGGCGGGAGATCTACTGGCCTTAAAAATAACCGGTTCTTCTCCGAAAAGTGTGGGTAGTGGGGAATGATAACGGGGCAACACCTTGG
>CAYHAT010000182.1:0-7157 GCA_964354675.1 uncultured Actinomycetota bacterium
GTAAGGACCCTGGCCGGAGTGGTGATGGAGGCGCCGGTCGCGGACGGCCAGGTGATCTATCCCAATATCCTGGACACTGGAGTGGACGTCATCTCCTCCCGCAAAATGGACAGGGGAACAGATCAAAGTTGATCCCGGCCTGATGAAAAGACCTCGGTCCGCCCAGCCACGGCTGATGTATCTGGTCTAAGGTTCTCTTTATCCGGGTGCCCGCTCTCTCTTAACGTCGGTGGGTTCTTTGTCGGTGCGGAGGCCCATGAACCTCGGATGACGCAGCCTGCCGTCCCGCGTCCACTGGGCAAAACCGACTTGGGCTATCAGTTCGGGCTTAACCCAATGCACTCGCTTCTCATCCAGGTCTTCGTCGAACGGCGGCTGCTCTTGCTCCAGTTCTGCTAATCTCCGGTGCAAGTCCTCCAGGGTCCTCTCGTTGAAGCCCGTCCCGACCTTACCGGCATACCGCAGTCGCTTACCCTCGTAATATCCGATCAATAGCGCGCCGAACCCGGTCCTCGTCCCTCTGGGCTCCGTGTAACCGCCGATGACGAATTCCTGCTCGTTGACACACTTGAACTTGAGCCAGTCCGACGAGCGTTTAGAGATGTAGAAGCTATCCGCCCGCTTGGCGATAAGCCCCTCCCATCCCTTGCTGCAGGCTTCCAGAAAGTGCTCTTCGTCGGCCCCGGGTATGTAGGAAAGGAAGCGGATGGTATCCGAATAAGACAAGGCCTGCTCGAGCAGTTGTTTCCTTCCCACCAGGGGGATCTGGGTCACATCGTAGCCCTCGAAATAGAGGATATCGAAGACATAGTAGTATGTCTTGATGCCGGCATGGCGGCCCGCTGCGGGATCGCTGATGCGAGAACGGCTCTGGAGAAGAGAGAAGCTGGTGCGGTTCCCCTCGCAGGCCACTATCTCGCCATCCAGGATGAACGCATCAGCCGGCTGATCCTGCAATACCTCCGCGATCTCGAGGTAACGGTCATTGATGATATTCCTGTTCCTGGAGTATAGTTCGATGTCGCTGCCTTTCTTGAAGGCGAGGCAGCGCACCCCATCCAGCTTGGGCTCGTAGATCCAACCGGCATCGAAGAAACGCTTGTCGGTCAGGGTTGCGAGCATGGGCGGTATCCAGGACGGCTGGCTCGCCTTGACCAGCTTCCCCCGCAGTTCGCCTGGGATACTCGAAGCGTCCTTCTTCTGACCCATATCCCGACCTATTCCTCACAGACGAGCCGTTCTCGGATTTAGCTATCATTGCTGCTGCAAGACTACTAGTTCCACCCGGAAGGCTTGCTTAAACTCTAGTTCTTCAAGACTCAGGCATAAGTCCAGGGCCTGACCCCTATGCCTGACTCTGTGTTTCGAGGATACTGTTGATTATCTGAGCGGCCCTTTGCGCACCATCTGTGGCGATGGGCGTCCAGGTCACTTCCTTGCCGATGTTGGAGATGATGTGTTGAGCAAGGATCTGCGGTGTCGTCTGTGGATACGAGAGTCTGATGCCCGCTCCATGCCTGGCCAGTCTATTGGCCACATGTATCTGCTGCTCGAAGTGGCCTTCCAGGGGAAAAAAGAGAAAAGGCCGCCTGAGGGCCATCAATTCCGTCGTCGAGGTCCCGCCTCCATGGACAATGGCTAGGTCACATGCGGCGAAGTGCTCGTAGAGCTCGGGCACGTACTCCCTCACCTCTACTTCCTCGGGGACCGACAGGGATGCGGCTGGGAGGCGCGGTCCGCAGACGAGGACCATACGCAGATCAGGGATCTCCTCTTTAACTATAGGGTAAGCCTGCCCGCAGAGCTCGAGCAGTGCCCCTCCCACCGATGTTCCACCGATCGAGGCTACGGCCAGCGGCTCCCTTCCGTAGCCCAACTTCGCTCGCAGCCTTTCGCGATCTTTGTGGTCTTCAGGATCGAACGGGAGGATATAGCCTACCGGGATTACATTTTTACTCAGAAAAAAAGCGCGGCGACTCGGCAGCAGAAAGCCGTATCTCTCGTCCGGTATATCCTCTTCCTCACCAATATAGACGATTGGATCCAGTGGAAGAGGCGAATGCCTGTAAATGAGTACATAGAGGCAGTTCCAGAGATACACCCCCAGTCTCTCCAGCGGACTCCTGGTCATTGCAAAAAAGCCAGCACAATCAATAATCGCCACGAAGGGAGCCGTCTTCAAACGGTGTACAATACCAAAAGCAATCATCAATGCATAGGTTTCATCGCCGATCACCAGGTCGAACTTCTCTCTGCGCATGATCTTCCAGAAGGTGTAAACATGTTGTATATAGGCCCTTATGACAAAGAAGGACCACCTCATGAGGTTTAGACGAAAATCCCCTTTGCTGGAGACCCTTTCGGCGATCAGGTTTTCGTCGTCCAGCTTATCCGCCTCGGGCAGCAATCTCTCGCCGGCTTCCCTGAGCAGGTCGCTCGCCGGCGTGCAGGCGAGCCACGAGATCTCTACCGCGGGATTCAGGCTGCGCAACTCCCTGGCAACAGCCAGGTCCCTGGTTATGTGCCCCAATCCCAGAGATCCACTGATAAAGAGAACTCTTTTCACTGGTTCCGTAACCTCTCGTACAGCCCTAAGGTTTCAGTGGAGGGAGACACCCCGTAGTTGTCCCTGAGATATTTGTCGCAACGCCGGAAGACTTCCTCTACACCCGCGCGGTTTCCTGTGCGACTGTAGACGATCATCTGCTTGCGGTAGAGCTCCTCCCTGCCAGGATCTTGCGCGAGCGCTTCCTCCAGGTTACCAAGTGCCCCCTGGCTTTCTCCTCTTCTCAGGTGTTCCGTGGAAACGTCGACCATGATGTCCACATAGTCGTTCATAAGGGCTTCTCGCTCTTTGCTGCACCAATCCTCATAGAGGTCCTCGGCCATGAACTGGCCGCGATAGAGGTCCGCCGCCTCATGGAGGGTCAGGAAGTAGAGGTCGAAATCCCCCGCCTCCCTTGCCTTATATGCCTCTCGGAGTTTAATTTTGAACAGCTCGAGGTCGGTACACCCTCCATTTCCCAGCTCCAGGCGCAAAGAATCTCCACTGGTCACCAGGTAAGCGGACTTCCCACGGCTTACTTCCGGCTCCAGGGTCTTTCTCAGAGACGTGAGGGCAGTATTGAGGTTCTTTGCTGCCGATTCCGGCGTGGTATCCGGCCACAGTAGCTCCATCAGCACATCACGGGGGATAAGGCCCCTGTCGCGATTGGCGGCGAGGTACTTGAAAGCGGTGAGGGCTTTCTTGCTCTTCCAGTCCTGGGAGAAAAGGGTGCGACCGCCCAGGGTTACCTCGCAGGGCCCCAGCAATCTTACCGTCAGGGGATCGGCTGCCTTGCGGGAGATGCTTTCCAGCAGTCCCGTTGCCCTGGCAGCGACCTCCGCGTCGTCGCTCCTGGCGAGCTTCTGGAGGTAGGGAACGGATCTCATGCCCCCCAGGGTGAACAGCTGTTCCATCAAGTCGAGGTACTTGCCCTGCGAGAACTGGTCCGTGAAGAAAGGCAGAAGGTGTTCAACCCCCGTAGAATGCAGTCGAAGGATGATATCCTCCCCGAACTTGTCGATATAGGTGGCTAACACCTCGGCAGCTTCGTCCTGCTTGCCCGCGCCAAGCTTTAGGGTGAAAAGCAGCGAGTAAGCCATATTGAGGGCGACACCATAGCTGCTGTCCTCGAGGGCTTCTATGATCTCCTGGGTTTCCTGCGTCGCCCTTTGGAGGCTCAGGTCCTGAAGCGAAAATGCGGTCTTAAGCACCTTTGCAAAGTAACGGCTACCACCGTCGCCGAGGTTGGCGAGTATCCGTTCCGCTCTGTCCAGGTGCTGCAGAGCAGCGGCATTGTCTCCGGTCAATCCGTATGCGATTCCCAGGTAACTCTCAACAAATCCTACGTATGGAACAGCTTCATATTCCCTGCATAGCGAGGCGGCGATCGCTGCGTCCTCGAGCGCCCTGTCTCGCTCTCCCAGATAAGCCCAGGCGATCGCCCTTGCCCCCCGGACGAAGAAGATCATGGGTAAAAGGCCTTGTTGTTCGCCGAGGTCCACTGCCCTTCCGGTCAACTCCACAGCTTCCTCCGGCTTTCCAAGAAATGATAGGATTGTAGAACTAGAAGCGTAGAGAACAGGTAACATCGCTGCGGTCAGCCCCGCCTTTTCCACCAACCTGTCCACACTCAGACAGGCTTCCACGGTCTTGCTGAACCTGCCCTGGAAGCAAAGTGTCACCCCGCAATAGGCAAGCACCCTGGTCTTGAGATCCGGGTCCTCCAGTTCGTCCACATGGTTTAAGGCTTCTTCCATGAGTTTATTCGCTTCTACGGCCTTCCCAGTTAAGGTGGATAAACAGGATTCGAATGCCAGTGCTTCGTAGCGGTGGGGCGAGCCAGGGGGCATCAATGCCCGCGCCTCTCTGCTCTTCTCCACAGCCTCATCGAGGTCTCCTATATTGATAAGGCCCTCGGCCAGGCGGAAAAGGGACAGCGCCCGTCTCTCCTCATCGCCTGCCTCCTCGAATCCCGCGGCGGCAGCACGTGCGGAGATCATAACGCGGCCGTAGTCACCCAGAAAGGCTGCTACCTGCGTGTCATGCAGCATGAGCGTAGGGTGTTTCCGCTGCACGTCCTCAGGCAGGCGGGCGATCTCCCGGTAGAGGAAGGATATGCGGTTGGAGCGCAGGAGTTCGGCGACCATGCTCTCCAGGACGTCCGCGGCCCTTTCGTAGCTCTCCGCCTCTAGGTAATGAGACAAAGCTTGCTCCGGTTCCCCGTTCCTCTCCCACAGCGACGCCGCCCGAAGGTGCAGGTCCATTACCTCGGCGGGGGAGTAGTCCTCCTGCAAGGTGGCCTGCAGGAAGGTGCCCAGACAGTGGTGATAGCGGTACCATTCCCCCCTGTCGTCGAGGGGGATGGTAAAGAGGCGCTCCCCGGTCAGGCGGGAGAAGAGTTCCCTGGCGTCAGTGATCCCCAGCAGCTCCGCGCAGAAGGCGGGGTTCATACGGGAGAGCACGGAGGTCCTGGCGAGGAAATCCCTTACCTCGTCGCTCTGGTTCCTGTACACGGCCTTGGAGAGGTAGTCGGACATGGACGAGGGCAGGACGCCTAGTTCCTTTATGGAGGCGCTGATCCTCTTGCCGTCCCTGCCTTTGGAGGCGAGGTAGAAGAGGACCAGGCCCGAGACCCAACCCTCGGTGAACTCGGAGAGGGCGGCTATATCCTCCTCCGACATGGGCATTCCGAATATCTCCGTAAACAGGCTGGCCGTCTCCCCCGGGGCGAAACAGAGGTCGCTCTCGCTGAGCTCCAGCGACTCCCTACGGACCCTCAAGTCGGCCAAGTCAAGGGACAGCGCGGAGCGGCTCAGGACGATGAAGTGGAGGTTAGGCAGCATGTGGTCAAGGAGAAAGTCCATGGCCCCCGTTATCTGGACGCTGTCGTTCACCAGGTGGAAGTCGTCCAGGACCACGAAGAGCTCCTCCCCGACGAGTTCATCCAGCTCCCAGAGGAAGGTGGAGAGGATGGCCTTGCTTTGTTCTGTGACATCCATGGCGGAGTCGCTATGAGGGAGGTTCTTTTTTCCAAACCCGGAGTGAATATCCCTTATGCCTGCCGCCAGGTAGGAGATGAACACCGAGAGGTCGGAGTCGGTGTCCTCGAGTTGATACCATACGAAGGGAGTCCCAGCCCTCTGCAGGAATTCCGCGGCCAGGGTGCTCTTGCCGTAACCGGCTCCGGCAACGATAGCGATTAGCTTTGCCGAGCGGTGTTTATTGAGCTCACCCAGGAGCCTCTCCCTGGCCACTACCTCAGGCAGCCTGGGAGGGTAGAGCTTTGTCCGTAGTATCGGAGGTTCGAGCGCCACGGCACACATAGGGGGCCTTTGTTTCCAACCTATGGAAACCGCCAAGGCTGCGATAGCGAGATCGTTTTTGCCCTGCCAACGCTGAGATTAATTGGTCAGCATTCCCTTATACACCTGTTGCAGCAATTATACTACCATCATGCAGGCAAGTTGAAACATCCCAACCACGCCTGGTGCTTGACATCGCTAAGAGCTAAGGGATGAGCAGCCCCATCGTCGAGGAGAAGGTGGAAAGGGGGCACCTGGGGGCCAAGACCTCCAGGGGATTTTTATGACTACGGCGGGAGCAGCGAGCTGGAGATCCTGGAGAATGGGGACAGGCTCTACCTAAAGATGCTCGCATACCATGAATCCACAGGCACTTTCGAGGCGGTTTAGGCCGACGCTTCCGGTAAGGGAGCCAAGGGCATCGCCTGCACGCGGGAAAAAAATAGAGACTTCAGGTTCTCCTTATAAACAGGTCTCAAACTGCAGTTTTCACCTAAGAAATCCAACCTTTTTGTGCGATTCATCAGTTCTTAACTAATTCTTGACTCTGGGTTATCTGCCATTGCCTATCCTTCGGGTTGAGAGGTTAGGAAAAGCGGCAAGAACGCATTGATTCAAATCGATGAAGCTGGAGGTGGATGACATGGAAAGGAATCATACGAAGACGGCGGTGATTGTGGGCGCGGGCTCGAGGATAGGCAGGACGATCGCGGTGGAACTGGCAAAACGGGGATTCAAGGTGGGTATAGTCGACTACGGCGTGGACGATGCCCGGGGCACCCTGGAAATGGTGAGGAAGGCCGGCGGCACAGCGGAGCTTTACTGCTGCGATATGCATAACCTGATGGAAGTGCAGGCTATGGCGGAATATTTCTTCGCAGCCTGGGGAGTGGTGGATCTGGTGGTCAACAACCCGGGAGTGGACGACTGTGGCAGGTGTGTCGGTGACATCCCCGTCTATGAATGGGAAGAGGTCATAGGTACCAACCTTTTAAACGTGGTATACGCATGCCACTCTTTCATCCCCAGGATGATAGAGCAAGGCGGGGGGCATATAGCCAACGGGACCTACGGGGCCGGCATAGTACTCGCGGCCGATCATGTTGCCTACGATATGGCCAGGGCTGGGGTGATCTCCTACACCGAGAAGCTCAAGACCGAGCTGGCTCCATGCGATATCGGCGTCACCATGCTCCGCCCCGCGCTGATCGACACCAGGATCATCGATGCGTGGCTCCAAGAAGCTGGGTTAGATGTAGGAGTCAAGGAATCGGTCAGGGTGTAACCTCGTTGAAATCCCACTCCAATAT